>NZ_JBBHKS010000001.1:0-3481 GCF_037389975.1 Stygiolobus sp. CP859M
GAGTGTGGACAACAATTTTGTTAATCTAAAATGAATTATTTGAATTGTTTGTGCTTTATTAGGAGAACGTTGATGATAATACTTTTTTAGGGTGAGCACGGGAGGTATTACTTGGAGGTGAGATTACGGGAACTAGGTGGAAGGTTCCCGTGCTCACCCAAATTATACTAATTTTAATGGAGTATATTAACCTTAGCCCGAGGTTTTACTCTAGGGAGACCGTAGCCTCTGCATTGGCTAACTACGTTTCCGGGTTATCCTCTTGGAGGGTAGTTTTACCCCATTCCACTCTGCTTTATTATCATAGGAGGTTGAGTTACGTGAGGTATGCTGTGCCATTGAGTGGTGTTTACGCTATTGACGAGACTAAGGTGAGGCTAATTAATGGTCAGTACTATTACGTGTGGATCGTTAGGGATGTAAAAACCAAGGGAATACCCTTCTTCATGGTTACTAGTGTTAGGAGTGGAGTACATGTCTTGGTAGTTCTTGCGAACATGAGTAGGGCTGAGGAAATAGCAATGAGGGTATTTAGGAGAAGGATTGATAAGGTAATTTACTTGCACGATGGGGCAACAGCATACAACGCCTTCACATGGTTAAACGTAGAACACGAGAAGGTAACGTTCAACGAGAGGAATTACGCAGAACAAGGGTTCAGAAGCTTAAAACATAGGCTTGCATCAATGGACTTCCACTTCCCTTGGAATACTAACAAGTTCACAATAACTAGGTGGTTATCAACATTCTTCCTAATATACAACATCCTTTACACCCCAACGTACTTGTTAGATAAGGGGGTGATAATAAATGTAAATATTTCAAATGAATGAAATTGTTGTCCACACTGTATTTGAATATATTTAAATTTATTTTATGAAGTAGAAATTAATTTTTGATTAAAATCACTGTGAGATATTAGTTCTGTTGTTTTAGTTAATTTGTAGAAAATATAAACGTAAAATATATAAAACAGTGACTATCGATACGTACACAAGAGTGTTGCGAGTTCATTTCGAGATTATATTATTTCTTTATAATATCGTTAAAAAAGTAGAAAAAGATTGAATATGCCAATTAGATTAATATGTGTGGTTACCGTTATCAAAGAAATCGCTTCACTTATTTAGAAATTTTATGCTTGAATAGAGATTTCATAGTATACCAAGCAGTACCTAATAAGAGTACCTAAAAGACAGTAATAAGTCCCTAGAAACTGACTTCCTCTCCGCCCTGAAACGGTAGACCCAAAATCACCTCCTTGAAAATAAATCTATAGTGTAAATAAGTGTTTCCACTAGATTAATTGTAAAATTCTCCGGATTGAATAAATCTGGAAAAAATAAAAGAATTAATAATAATCTAAACTCCTCTCTCCCCACCTCCCCCTTGAATACGGTATATAAGGAGTAGAGTACAAGGGCAAGAACGAAGATCAATATGCGGAAAACAAACTTAGTAGAACTAGTAAATGGAAGGAAAGCCTTAATGTTCCTATAAGAGGTCTCTATTGGACCTCTCCCCTTATTGTACAAATCCAACACTTCCCTCTTTGGTATCTCGAGGTTAGTAGCCCTAGCAAAATAAACAAGCCTCTTCTCCTTTCTCCTAACTTTCTCCTTACTGTACACGAGGAGCCTGAACTTAACTTGCTCATCCTTCCTATGCCTCTTACTATTAGTCTTGTAATCACCATCAAACTCCTCATAAACCTTCACATCCCCAACTGGGACGGCAACTATGTAATTAAACTGTGAAATGAAGTTGAGCACGTCGACAGTGTAGAAACCGGCGTCAAGAGTTATCAACCTTATCTTGAATCCCATTGCAACAACTTGCTCCACGAGGATCTTCACTATCTCTTCCTTAGTCATACCGTTCACTTGCGGAATAAAGGCAAGTAATAGTACTTTCCCCTTATACTTGGTTGTTGCAGTTGCGTAGTTCCACGAGTTTCCTTTTTCAGAGCTCCCGAGTCCTTTCACTGGTTTCCCATACCACGTCTTGGTTGTCCAGTCAATCGAGAGGTCTACCTCCTTTACCCCCTTTAATATCTCTAAGGATATTTTCCTAGCATTTTCCAATAGTTTTTCAATTACTTCTATCCCTTGTTTTTCTACGTAGTTCCTCACGGTCTGTGGGGATACGTCATACGCTTTGGACTTGTTCTCAACAGAGTCGTTCCACAAACAAGCGGAGATGAGGGTTTTTGCTACTTCTTCTCCTTTCTTTCCATTAAAGTTTAGCATGGAAAGTAATTTATATCCTATTTGTTGAATGTTATTTTGGTGAGGGAGACCGGGTATCACCATCTCCCTATCTCCCTTAGTAATACTATGTCTCCCTCACCTTAAACCCTTTCTTCAATTCTTTACACTCTTATAAATTTCTTTATCTTTTGTAAATTCGATATTTATCCTATCAGAAATATTTTTTCTAATATGATTTTGGGTCTACCGTGAAAGGGTCGAGGGTTCCCTCCCAAAGGGCTCATCCTTCCTCTCATCGATTCGGGATTACATATGGTGGGCAGCCGGGTGGCTCAGAGATCTCCACTCCCATTTGAAGATGGGACTTTCATTGCCTATCTCTAGTCCCTTAGGAGAGAAGAGGGATTCTAGACGCTCCTCCCACAGTCCCGTTAAGCACTTAATTAGCCTAGAGAGGAGCCTAATTAGCGGTACTAAGAGATATCTCGATAAAGAAGTATTTAAATACAAGGCTATCCATCCCCTTGGCGAGGCTTTCCGCCTCCCTTAATCCCCCTTTATTGTAAAAAATTAGAACCCGTAGCCTTTATTACTATATTTTGTATATTGACTGTAATAATGTAGAATTAATGGTTATACATGAAGAAATTATACCAAAATCCCGTTCGTTAATGAACAAATCAATGTAGCCAGCCACTTCGCATGACATTAACGTTTTTATTTGTATAGGAAAAGCTAAACGCTATCTTCAGTGTAACTTTTAATTACTCTATTCTATGAGCAGTAACATTAAGACAAGGCAGTACATACTTGATATAATCTTATAAATAGTTTTTTAATAAGTTTAATAGTTATGTTAATTTTCCTTAATTGTTCATTGATGAATTGAATTTTTAGGAAAAAAATTTAATTAGTTAAGGTGATTAATATCAGTGAACTTAAATGGCGTCAAGTACACCCGTGGTTGTTGCAATAGTGATTGCGATAATCCTAGTGGGAGTAGCTGTTTATTATGTAAGCACTAGACCGAGTTTAACGACTACAACAACTCTACCCCCAAGTTCAACAACAGTTACTGAGTCAACGTCTTACACGACAAGTATGTCTAGTTCAATGGTTTCTTCTACTACTTCTTCTTCTACTACTTCTATGTCTTCTACTACTTCTACAACTACTAATATGACATCTTCTCTCCCCGCTGGTGCTACGATGTTACCTTATAATCCGTCAAATAAGACTGTCTTTCTCTACTTAGACTCTTCCAGCTCTGG
>NZ_JBBHKS010000002.1:0-18357 GCF_037389975.1 Stygiolobus sp. CP859M
GGTCGTGTAGAGATACCTAGCCTGTGTCCCGGAGTCACTTTTATATTCTTGGACTAGCAATTTTACTGTAGTCACTCGGTCTCCCAGGGTCAGGTCGGCGTAGTAGACTCCGGGGGGGGGGGTAGGTCCCCCACTCGGAGGTGTCCCTCCACCTCCTCGAGGGTCCCCCCGGACCGACTCGACCCTGAGCTTGGTTGGACTTGAGCTCAGACACCACGTTGTCCTTCACGAGCTTCTCTGACCAGTACCACGAGTCGAAGACTACCTTGGACACGCGGAAGTACCCCTTGAGCACGTCCAACATCTCCCTGGCCATCTCGATCTTGGTCTTGAACTCGGTGACCATCCCCAAATCCAACATCTTCCTCACGGCGTAGGGGAAGGCTCCCACCATGAACGTCCTGCCCGTGGAGAGGTCTACTATGGCGACCGTGAGGAGCTGGACGCCCTTCTCGAACCTCCGGTGGGCGTGGCAGTAGATCCGGTAGTTCCCGTGGGGGCTCACGTCCTTCCCGGAGCGTTGTGGTCCACGGTGTCGTCTATGATGACAACAACCTCACCCTTCACCAGCCCCGACAGGACCTCCAGCCTCCACGCGTCGTGGAGTTCTCCCAACGCCTCCAGCAGGTTTGCGTAGTCCAACCCGAACGTCTCAGCAGCATTCTTCACGCTGGCCCTACCACCTAGCAGGGTCATGAGGACTAGTGCTAACTCGACCTTCCTGCTCCTCCCGTTCCTCCTGATCACGCCCAGAACTTGGTTGACCGCCTTGACCAGCCTCTCCTTAGCGTACTCTACCTGTCCCTTTCGGTTTGTCATCTTTTCAGTATGAAGATGTCTAAAATTAAAAACTTCTCGCTAATACCGACTTCTTGGTATTACCTCCCTAAGATTCCCATAACTGCTGTACTATAATTGGAAGGATGAGCAGGTAAAGTTCAGATTATTTGTATATCATAGGGAGAAGGAAAGAGAAGGTTATTTGCTAGGACTCAGAATTTGCCTAAGGATGAGGTGTTGAAGTTTATAATAAGGTTAGAAATCCCATAGAGACTTCTAGGAATATTAAGTCCTTCCTTTACTAGCTTATCTTCCGCATGTTAATCTTCTCATTAGAAATGCTCATCTATTCCCTCTAATACTACTTTTAGTTAGGATAATCATATTAAAAAGTTTAAATACTATTCTACTGATGAAAGAAGAAGCAGGAAAGTGGTTCAAACAAGCTTTAGAAGATTTGGCAACAGCTAAGGATACTATCGCAACTGGTCATTACTATGCTTCAGCATTTTGGGCTGAACAAGCTGCTGAGAAGGCTTTAAAGGCATTATTAATAGATAAGGGAAAGATTGAACGAACCCACGATTTAAACGAGTTGTTAGACATAATAAAGGAGGAGATTGGATTACCTGTAGGTGAGATTAGAAATGAAGTGAATAAACTTACTTTACATTATACAATCTCTAGATATCCAGATGCAGCTAATACCATACCATATTCACTTTATACTGAAGAGGATGCAGAGGAATTAGTTAAGAAGGCAGAGAAGGTGATAGAATGGGTAAAGCAAAATCTGCGTTAAAGAGCCAGATTGAATTGGTGAAAAAAGCAATAGAGTTCGTAAATGATGTAAAAAAGGAAATTAGTGTTAAGGATGTGTATGTTGTAGGCTCTAGAGCTAGAGGAGATTACTTAGAGATCAGTGACATAGATTTAGTGATAATATCTCCAGATTTTAAAGGCTTAAGATACATTGATAGGCTTGAGAAGTTGGGAAAGCATTTAAGAGCACGTATAGAATTCTTCGCCTTCACTCCAGAAGAATGGGAAAAGCCTTCATCACTTTTTATAAAGGAATTGAAAAGGGAAGCAAAGAGGTTAGAAGATTTGGCAAAAGAATTAGGATTAATTTAAATTCAGCAGAAACTCCGCTTTATGTAATTCTTGATTTTTATCAAATATTAATTTTACTAAACTTTCTTAAATTTAAAATCAAATATAGATTAAAAGTGAGTTTAACGTTGTCCTTGATAAAATTTGAAGTGAAACATAAAGTAATTAACATGACTTTTTATGAGCTGAATTTATAGAAAACATTACTGCTATTAAACGATATAAAACTTACATACTTACGTTAGAGTGTGGAGATAGTGTCGTCGTTAAGTTATTTATATAAGTTATTTATATTTGTATAACGAGTGTGCTTAACGTACCTCTTGGTACTGTTTTCACTTGGATTAAGCGTTATGGTGAGCAGAAGTATGAGAAGTTGGTTGAGTTGTGGGGTAGGGCTAAGGAGTTGGTCAAGGGTAAGGTTGTTGCTAAGGTTGTTGATGAGATGTGGACTTACTTGTACAAGAATGCTAGGGCTTTTTACAAGTGGGTTTTCACTTGTTACGTGTACACTAAGCTGGGAGTTTACCTCATTTTGGGGGATAGGGATGAGAGTACTTTCCGTGAGGTCAAAAAGTATTTGCCTGAAGAGGGTAGATGGGTGAGCGATGATTATAACTTGTACTTCTGGTTAAAAGACCACACGGTAGTCTCGCCAGTTAGCCCTAACGAGTCCTTTCTCATTAAGGGATAGGCTAATCAGATTCAAGAGAGCAACGAAGGCAGTAAATAGGAGCATTCGTAGCATGATGTACTCCATAGCCCTAGTCTTGTCGAAAAGAAGGTTAATCCCAGAATTTGTAGCTTAACGACGACACTATCTCCACACTCACCAGTAGTTACGTAAAAGAGTTACAATCTCTCTTTATAAAAAAGACGGTTAAAATTACTTGACATAATAAAATTACTACTTGTGATTAGTTATTTTCTACATAATCACATAATGTAATGATTTTTTGCAATCTTTAATATAGAATAAACAGAATTTGTTATCTTACTTAATCTAGCTACTTTCTGATGAAGTTTCACACTAAAATCCGTTCTTTATGAAGACGGCATATACATTTTTATGTAAACAACTGTCAAGGATCATCTAATTTTATTCTCCTAAATCCGAACTCTTCATAAACATGGTCTGAACTTATAATTTCCTCTTCAGAAAAAGCGGCGTGAAAAGCATCAAACACCCCCATCCCTTGTGAGATTAAAACAGAAGCTTTCAGCACCTTTTCATCAAAATACCTTGTCAATTCCATAACTGATAAGGTAACCCTAACTGGATCTAACCCGTATCTCTTACTTAATAACATCAATTCAACAAAGGTGGTTAAAGAAGTCTTTATATTCCCTCTATATTCTTCTAATAGTTTTAAGGCTTTTTCCTTCAACCAATCCTTTTCCTTTAATAACGCGAGAAAGAAGTCAGTATCAGCGTAAACCATCTTCTTTCTCGGCCTCCTCTTGTATAACTTTTCTCAACACCTTAATGTCAACGTTTGGCAACTTCTTCCCCTCTTCTTCTAAGGCCTTCAATGGGTCATCTACTCTAGGTACTAAGAGTATACCGCTAGGTAAAGTTACTAAGAAAAATTCTTCTGACTTAAACTTCTCCCTAACTTCTTTAGGTAAATAAACCCTACCCTTTTTATCGACCTTTATCAACACAAGATATTATTGGTGGGGAAAAATATATGTTTTTCCCACCCTATATGGTCTCGTAGTCCTTGTAAACTCATAAGCGTGTTCAATAGCCTTGAAGAACTTATCTACTTTTATATTCTCATTAAGTATATGCGCATTTGATCCAGGCTGAATCTTTTTTCACGTTAATGATAAATCTTTTTGTCTGTTTATAACAAAAAATTATTGATTAAGGATGATCTCTTACGCCGATGTGAGCAAAAAGGGTGAGGGAGATTACGGAGATGTGAGCCCCGTACCGTTGGAGTCCCATGACCCACCTGTGGTCGAGGGCCAAGTCCCTACACTCGATCATTAAATGAAAGTGTAGGAACACACGGTTAGGAATAGTGATGGGTATTGTTTAGCTTTCATTTAGATATGAGAAGCGAGGTTACGCCCCTTGAATCCCCGGTCTCATTTAGATAAAGTTGGCCCTCCATTAGCCTTATTTAGATTAGGAATATCCTAAGACAAGCTTAGGCAAGATAATTCTGAACTATAGACACTATCTAGTAAAGAGATTTTTGACGCCTAATATTAGATGCAGTGGAGAGGTTTTTATATCTACGTATACGAAAGATATATTATGAAAGTCGTATACAGTTTAAGAATAGACAAAGAATTAAGGGAGGAGATGGAAAAATACAACGTGAAATGGAACGAGGAAATAGAGAAATTTATAAGGGAAAAAATAGAGGAATTGAAAAAAGAAGAAGCTATGAAGAAATTGCACGAAGTAATCTCCTCCTTGCCTGAGACTGAGCCCATTGGTGTAAGATTGGTGAGGGAAGATAGGGATAATAATTGACGCTTCAATATTGGTTAAGATAATTACTAAGGAACCTGGCTGGGAAAAGTTAGAGGAATTGTTAAGAGGAGGAGAAACGTTAGATCTAGCCCTAGTTGAGGTTTCTAACGCTATATGGAAGAAGACTGTGCTATAAGCATGATGAAGCACGAAGACTCAATAATTGCTTTAAAGGCTGTTAAAGAACTCTTACCACAGTTGTTCATGAAAGTGTAGATTTCCTTCAGAGAGCAATGGAAATCTCTTTAAAGGAAAAAATACCGGTGTACGATTCGCTCTACATTGCACTTGCAGAAGATAAAGGAGAAAAATTAATAACTGGAGATAAAAAGCAGTATGACGTTGCTATTAAGTACGTTAAAGTAGAATTTTACACGTGAAATAGTGTTATTCAGTGGTAAAAGAGAGATTGAGCGTAAGAGGAGGTAAAGCGTATACCTAATGACTTTATTATGATTTTGTGTAGTTCGTTTCCACGAACTTTCGATCCTCTTTTTACGTTGTAGTCTTATGTTAAATTATGATTCTCATATTCTAAACTTACACAAAACAAGAGGTCTTATACGTTGTCAACTCCACAGTATTTTTAACTGACATAATAGTAACCTACGGAATTAGTGAAGTAGAAAGCCAAAGTAAAAGAGAGGGATTACTTTACCTTTGAAGAGGTTAAGGAGTCACGAGAAAACGTGAGCAAAGGAGATTGGAGATAGTAGATATATGAAAGACGAAGTTCTCTTTAACGTTTCAAATAGTTTATTACTTTGTAAATTTGTTATAATGAATATGCGCTCTATTAATAGACGTTAACTTTCCCAAGTTTTAGCTTATTTAAAGGCGTAATAGTATTATATCCTATTTTCTGATACTTTTTAAACCTATCATCTCCTTTAAACGCTTCAATAAAATCCTTCTTAATTACGCTACCTTCCAGAACTGCTGTTAGCATCTCCTTTCTCCTTTTTCTTGAAATATCAAATCCTAAGGTTATCTTATCTACTTTACCCATAGCAACGTATTTTGTGACGTTATCCAGAAAATCGTCTAGACTATCGTCAGGGATTAAAATTGGGGATAAGGCTAAATAATAATCCTCGTTAACACCCTCACTAATAACGTCATCAGAATTTACAACCTCAATCTTTACTACCCTACTTTCTCCTCCAAAATTGATCACTTTTCCGTTCATTTCGTCACTTTTATCGGAGTCCGTGAAGACTGCATACGCTATGCTTCTCTCCTTGAAAGAAATATACCTTGCCGTATAAAGATAATGCTCTTTAACGGTCCTCGTTTGCTTATCAATGCTTATTCCTATTCTATCCTGAGAGCCTATGAGCTTAAACAGAATGTTCTTTTCATAAAATATATCATAAATCCCTTTCTCCCATTTTTCGTACTCTTCTCCTCCTTTCAGTAATTCAGGTAAACTCAAGAGAGTTTCTTGCTTAACTAATGCAAACAAGTTGCCCATCCTTAGGGGGAATAAATATTCACCATCTGCTTCTATTAAAGTCCCATAAATAGTCATGTTACCCAGCAGTTGCACCACGTTATTAAGCCAATCATTATTAGATGGTGTAGTGCCGTTAAATAAGATGTAGCCAAATAATCCTGCAATTGTTGAAGGTCTGGGGATTATTAACGACTGTGCTGAAGTATGAGAACCCGTGATTAAGGGCTCGAACTCACCTTGGCTCCTAAACATTAAAGGTTCTAAAGGTTTAATTAGAACTTTCTTTACAACCACTATTTCTCACCTCCGTAAATTATTCTAAGAGTATAGACAATATTAGAAACGAGATCTTTTGGAATATTTATTAGATTATCAGACACACTAAAGGCAACGTCGAAAAATTCCTTATCAAACTCAACCGTTATCTCTTTCTTCTTCTGCGAGTTCCTCTTAATCCAATATTTTAATATACTATCCGCTATTTGGTGGCCATCACTATTGTCCGATGAGATTAAATCCTTATAATTTTCATAATCATAAAGTAACGAAGTGGAGATCTTTTCTTTATCTATCTTTTCCTTTAAATCCGATATTAAGTCCAAGATGGAGGCTATAGAGCTGAAATCCGATGTCGAGGATACTATAGGCCTCTTTAACGATAAGGGAATTACTGAGGTCAAGCCTTGATATCTAAATATCGCGACGTCTTTCTTAACGTATTTGAATTCGCCTTCATACTTTGCTTTATACTTTATCATCTCTTTTCCTTCCTCGAGAAGATTATAAGAATCATTAACGACCATAGATAGTGGGTCTGCATAATGAGCTATAATAACTGAGTATGACCTCCCCACTACTGGCAACGAAGGATAATAAGCTTTATTAAACCTTACAAAGCCGTTTTCTAAGCACATATTGCCTAACTTTTCATTATAATTCCCAGCAAAAGCCCTCCTGCTTTCCTTAACAAAGTTTAGGACTTCTCCCACCGGCAACATTGCGAGCAAATCGTCTCCTCCGGCGTATATTACAAACCCCTTGTGTTTGTTTATCAAATTCAATTCTGCTAATAATCCTCTGTTAAGAGCAGCAGAAATTGAAACGTGCCACGCAGGAGTAACTATGATTCTTCCCACTTTGAATATTTCAGTGAAATATTCTTTGCTAGCTCTAAATTGTTCATAGCATTTGCCAGGGTCTTTAATGCAGTTATGCATTATCCTGCTAGCTTTAGTGTAATCATTATCTTCTAAGAGAGAAGTGATGATAGAACTTACATAGCTAGTTATTTTCCCGCTCCCAGCTTTTATTAGATAAAATTTAAGAATTTTATTAATTTCGTCTTTCTTTTCGCCTATATTTGCATAATCTCCAGAATCGACAATCCCAGACAAATATGGCGTAAGTTTACCCTCAAATAAATCGCCTAGGTAATCACTATCCGCCCTAACTAAACCATAATAAGGAGAAGGAAAAGCAATTTCATGACGCTTAAATAATGATCTATAATAAGACCGCCTATCTTCATTAAACCAATGATTCTCAGGGTCTAGGCTTAAATTTATTCCTTTGTCCTTATTTTTATTAAACCAATCCCACATGGAGATTCTATTTTTATCAGTATCACCACAAAAATCTTGTATAGGACCTTCTTCCTTACATATTTCATCTTTCTTTTCAATTAACTTCTCAAGAATATCAATTGAGGCAATGTCGCTGGTGGACGGAATTTCGATCTCCTTCTGATCGTTCAGAATTTCATTGACAATTTCATTAATATCGTATAGGTCTCCCAAAAGTAATACTCTCAATAATCTCGGTTCGGTTCCTAAGGCTCTCTTTACCAAACACCAAGGACATAACCTTTCTCCAGGTGAAATTAAGCTCCTTAATTTCTTAGCGTCATTCTCGTCCTTAGCTAAGCCCATATTTACTGCTTTTTCCTCAAATCCTTCCTCTGAGGGCATTATAACTACTGCAGGCAAAACACCGCACGAAGTGCAGAATTCGTAACCTCTCTTCGATTTCTCGCCAAACTGAGGTAGATTTCCATCTTTAGTGAGCCAAAAGAGCTTTAGGTGAGATTCTGGAGCTACCTTGATTAGCTTATCCTTCTTAAATTCGCTAACTAATTGGCGATATTTTTTATCATAAACCTTCCAAGAATCTGGAGAAAGCTCATT
Source organism: Stygiolobus sp. CP859M (assembly GCF_037389975.1). Lineage (NCBI taxonomy): Archaea > Thermoproteati > Thermoproteota > Thermoprotei > Sulfolobales > Sulfolobaceae > Stygiolobus > Stygiolobus sp. CP859M. The sequence continues at coordinate 8,024 of NZ_JBBHKS010000002.1, forward strand.
GCTGCCAAAAATCTCGCCTTTTTCTACGCTTACTTGCCTTACACGTATCTTCAAAGGAGGAATATATACAATATCCTCAGTTTTTGTTAATACATTACATACTAAATTCCAGAAGCTATCTTCTTTCCTTAAACTAGAGTACAGTTTTAACGCGTTGATGAGCTTCTTCCACGCTTTATCAAATTTATCGTTTATTATTGATACAAAAAAGTAATTGCTATCTTTATTGGTAATTGAAGTATATCCATCTCCCTCTCTCTTAAACCCTGGCAAAATTAACGTAACTCTCCCGGGGATTATAGGATATGGAGGTATTCTCATCTTTTCAAAGAGTTCATCACCATTAAATATGTACCTAGTTACCAGATCCTTAATCTCATTAATTACATTCTCGTCTACTCTTTCCTTCCTTAATTTTTCTAAAATATAGAAAGCATAGAACTGATTAAACCTTAACGATGGGAATATAACTACATCGGGTCCGTATTCCTCTATAAACCACGTTAAAACGTACCAGAGGAGTGAAGAGACTAGATAACTTGAAATCCATAAATCTCTGGTCTTCCTTCCCTTGCTTATGAAGTCTACTACTCCTACAGTATCTATACCCAGGAAATAAGCTTTCCTTTTATTTCCTCCTTGACCTTTAAACGTTAATATCCAATTCATCATTGCAGCAGTTGCGTATAAATGATCGAAAATTGTGTGAGTAGGGTTTCTAGTTTCTGCCGGTCCGGTAGAATACTGTAAATCTATCCAAAGAAGTTCATAAATTAGATAAAAAATTTGATATGGCAACATTAGATTAGGAGTTAATTTTGAGAGTAGTTTTATTAAAGAGTTAATAAATTGTTGACCGTAATTCCCTTTAGAAAATAATGGAAAATATGAATTGCTTATATTTAAATATAAACTAGGCTGTAATACATTCTTTAAATATATATTATTCTCTCTAAATAAGCTAGTTCTACCATATACTATACTACCTAAGTATCTATCAATAGAAGATGCCAGTCTGTCTGCTCTCTCAACATACGTATCCTTAACATACTTATCTATAGAATTATCTACCTTTGGAAAGACACATGATAAATTTGAGGCTATCTTACGTGCCTCATCTTTGTGGCCTATATGTAATTGATGACCCTCACTTATTATTCTAGCCTTATTAGGAGGATCATGTAAGATAGCTGCGACTTTATATTTAACAAATTCATTTACACCAATTTTTGATGAACTACTCTTTTTTGACATCTCACCTCACAACCTCCACTTTTGTTAATTCAAATAATGAATATCCAACAGAAGATCTAGCGCCTAAACCTTTCATAATAACTAAGGGTAATGTGTCACAAATTGGTTTTCCTACATCTTCCCTCTTATAGTATATTAAAAAGCGAAAAGTAACTTTAGGAGCTATAGTTAAATGTATAACTGGCGTTGGTTGTGCATCAGCCTCAGACTTCTTCTTATTATAATGAGGTGTGATCACGTCTGGTACAAATAAGAAATTCTCAGACCTAGTAGGATAGGCATCCGTAAAGTTTACATTACCCTCCCTCTCCTCATCGCCGAAAATTTCTTTAGCCTCTTGCTCGCCTAGTTTTTCCTCAATATGACTTCTCACAATACCTTTAATTTCAGATGCAGGTATGTAAGGCAAGTTCATATATGGATCGAAAGAAATCCCAGAGTCAAAAATTAGCTTACCTAAAGAAGTTGAAACTCCTATTAAAGCCCTCGTCTTAGTAGTTATCTCAACGTCTACTATAGTGTATTTTAACGACTTTAGTATTTCTTTGAGATTATCAAAATATTTCTTTACTTTTTCACCGTCTAATTTAAAGTTCCTTGAGACAAGTTCAGCTACTTCCCTCTTAAATATGCTCCTCTTCTCTTCGACATCTTTTAGAATTATGATGCGATACTTTAACAGTGGGTTATTAGCACTATATGAGTGGTTATTTGAAAGAAATTCTCCAAAGTTATTGTATACTACACTTGTTAAACTTAATACCGAGAATAGGTTAACATTACATTGTCTTTCTTTAATTAATTTTAGAATATCAACAAAAAAATTAATTGTCATTTTAGATCACACAATAGGTTAATTTTTCTAATATGCATCTAACATAATTAACATCAATTTTCTTAAAGTAAGATGAGTAAAGAATATAACTTATAAGATAAGAATTGTTTGAGTTATCGCTAATTAATTTAAACCTTAGTAATGAGTTCCTATGCTCATACTGAAGTATGTAATTGCTCATGAATGAGTCTTCATTAAGTGGAAAATCTACTATATTAAATGATGGAACAGTCTCACAAGTTTCGCAAAGATAGTTTCTGATAAATCCTATATCTTTTTTGCCCACTTTCCTATATCCTCCAAAAGCTATTAGGAATGATTTTCTTACATATTTATTTGTAATAATAGATTCGATACAACAACCTTCTGATGAAACTGCTTTATAAATATTAGCTAATACATTCTCTTTATCGTTTATCTTCTTGACCTCAAATAAGTCGCTATTTATAAAATATACAACATTTTTCTTAGGATCTATTTCTGATAGAATATTTCCAACGTATAAGATATCAGTACATGAGTTTTTAATACAATCTAAAATGGACTCTATTTTACTTTTCAATTCGTTTCCACTAGAAATAGTAAGAAAATTCTTAGCTAAATCTTCTATCTTTTGGCACATGCTATCATCATAACACTTAACATCTACTATTGATAAACTCCCAAATCCCCTGCTGGTTTTCCTACCAATTCCTCCTAATAGTATAAAAACTAATAAACTATATAATGCAAACTTAAGCTTGCTTTCAAAATTTTGCTTATGCTCACGACTCTTATCTAGATAGATATTAAGAGTGAATGTAACTTCTTGCTTAATATTAAAGTATTCTAAATAATTAGTAATTAGATCACGCAAGATTTTCTTAATTACTTCCTTATTCGAAATTTTTGTATCTATTTTAATACTCTTAAAACCTGAGAGTTCGAATCTAAGAAGTTTATTTTTATACACTAGATCCTTGATTTTATCTACATCTAAATTAGATTTAAAAGAAATGGATATTTCAGTTGAGCCTTCTATTTCGATAATTAGCCTATTATCTCTAAAGTCCAAATTCACTTTTACTTCCTTATTTTTCCTTAAGTAATCTATCACTTTATCTAACTCAACATTAGATAGTTCAAAATGATTATAACTTCCCTCATCAGTTATCACCTCTAACCTCACTGTAGACTTCTTGTTTTCACTTCCGAAAACGTCCTCAAATAGCCTATCTATTGACTCATAAGTGTAAAGCTTTCCTTCTTTCACATAACTTACTGTATTGAATAAAACCCTATTCCACCACCTCCACAAACCCTTAATTTCAGTAGGCCTAACGTTCTCTTCATAAAATTCGTTTATACTATGCCTATTATAACCTCCGGTTAACGGATAAATAGCCTTTAGCCTAAAAGACATTAATAACTCCTCCATTTACCTCACCTCTATTATAGCCTCAGCCAACCTCTTTATTGCCATTAAATACCTCTTTATTCTGGCGGAAATTATAGGAGACAACTCATACAACTTGCCTATGAGTTCTAAACGGTTATTCTCAAGTTTATCAATTAGAAACTTTTTATCTATAATGTTTCTCTCAGACAGATAGTACAGAATGACAAACAAATAGGCCATATAAGAAGCCTCATCACTACTACCCAGATCAATGCTCTTTGAAGAGGAAGAATTTAATAGTGAGATTAGTTTATTTATCTTTTTATCATTCTCTAGCCCAGCTTTTGATATTATGTAAAACAATGTGGGGATGAACCCAGAAGTATACATCTCCTCCACCATATCCCTAGCCCTACTCCTAAATTTACTTTTAGCTTCTCCCTTTAGAGAATTTAATACCTTATTGAACGCGTCAAGAGCCAACTTATAATCATCATAAGGCATCTCTTCCCCACCTTAACTCAACTATTCCCTTTCCTATGGTCTCCTTACCGCCAAGAATAACGTATTTCAGCTTCCTTAAAATACAGCTGACAAATACTGCATTCTCCTTACTTTCCTTGCCTAAAAATGCAGAAAAGAAAATAGTCTTCATCGGTACGTATTCCTCAGACCACAAACCGCCGGTTACCACAGTTTTCTTATCCTTATCTATCCTTATCCTCCTAACCCTAATTAAAGACCTATTGATTACCTCCTTCCCTATAGAATCTTTTAATACCAGTAATGGAACATCATCACTTTCCAACCTTTCCTTGTTTACCTCATCGCTTACTAGGTTAGTTATGTTGGAAATTTTAACGTCATGAGCCTCCTCCAATTCAACGTGAAAGTCCTCATTTAAAATAGCGGTCTTCAAACTGCTGCCTAGCGTAATGTTCTTTCCTTCCTTACGAAGTATGCATTTAATAGCATTTTGCAAATTACTGAAGGAAGCGTTAGACAATTGAGAGATCGAGTCCAAATACAATTTAACCTTCTTTAAGAGCTCATATGTGGTAACGTAAACCCAAACATGAGGTTTTGCGCTATCGATTTCGATAATCCTTGAAGGTATAGCAAAAAGTATTGCGTCCAAAAAAGTACCTAATGAAGCTTCCCCAGGGTTTTCATCCTCGCCTAGTACCTTATAAATCAAGTCTCTTTTATCTGGAAATTCCTTTAAAAGAAACGACTTTATTGCGCCTTTCAAGCTAGAAGCGTAAATTGTTGGATAGCCTAACTCGTCCCTCTGAAAAGGCAAGTCTATTTCCTCATCTACAGATGAGCCAGAACCTACATGAAGATGAGTAATAGCGTAAATAAAGAACGGTTCAGAAAAAGTGTAATAAGGCATAGAGGTACCTTCCAATTTATGTACTATAATAATTGATTATATCATTAAGTTTCTCTACTAGATTATTGATAACATCATCATTATGAATGTCATATAGTTTAGCAATTCCTTCTATTTTCTTCTTATCAATTTTTAAGGAACGATAACTAGTTTTTCCTACATGTTTAGATTCAGTTATTAAATTAATCTTTATGATGTCATTCTGAAGATCATCTTTAGATTTCCTTATAAAATATAATTTGTTCATTACTTCAGCTTTGGAAAAAGAAATTACTTGTATAGATGGGTTTTGTTCAGATTGCTTTTTTTCACCTTCTTGTTTAGGTAGGTCTTGTTCAGATTTCTTAATTTCACCAATTTGCTCTATTCTACCGTTTACGAGAATTCCTTTAACATAATCACAAGGGTCTAATGTATGGACTAACCCTAAACTATTTTCATCTATAGCATATCCGGTGAGAACTAAAATATTATAAATATCAACCTTATTCTTATTTTCCTTATTCTTATTTTCATTTATTTTAGTAATATGATTATTATTTGAAATTTTAATTTTAATAGGGGGCCTATTTTTATTTAAAGTTAGAGTTTGTCCATTATACTCATAATTTACATCATTTACTAATGGGATGAAGACGTATTCATTAGCAGTTCCACTTTCCATAATTTTGAGTATATTTCATAATATAAAAATAACAGATTCCATAATACGATGTTATCCTAAGGGAACTTCATATGCTTTTCCTATAGAAATCTATATAAACTATTCATGTTATTAGGGCGGTAAAGTACTGTAATATAAAACTTAATATATATGTTTATCTTTACGGACATAATCAGATCAATAACATATTATGGTAATTAATTCATTTATTAATTTTATAATAATAAATAAAGTTAAACCTATCCGCCTATGCAGAAGATTAGATCAATTATCCAATCTATATTATTTAATAATACTCGCTAAGTTCGATTAATAAGATAGTAAAAAGAGCTTACACTCACATATTCTGAATAGAATATAATAACTAGAGGATACAGTAGGTATATCGTAGAAGACAACAATTCTGGCAATATAAAAAACGTAAAGTTTCCTTTAAAGAATTCTTTTAAACTTAACGCTGATGTCATAGTAAAGAGTAAGCACAAGGTCTCTATATCCTATAAGAGAGAAGACAATGAATAGCAGTTTACGTTTTTCTCTTACATTTAAACAATTTCTTTATTTTCAGATGCTTGATAAATACTTTTTATCAACCTTGCTATCCTCTTAGCTCCAAGGTTCAAACCCGTGAAATACTTGAACAATAAACAAGGAAAAAGCCTTCAACACTATAAAACCCATATTCCTAAGCCAAGTTAGGAAGGAACCCTTCTCCAAACCTAAGACCTTAAGCTCCCTAATCAAAACCTCTATATCCCAACTATTCTCCTAAGTAGCTATAGTATCCTCAGCAGTATCATTAGCGTTTGTAGAGAAGAAATCCTCCTACCTATGTTGTGGGTTGCTTCAGAATTATACAAAAATTTTAAGTAATTATGCGGAATATACCTATGGAAAAGAAGAACACTAGGGATTGAAGTACGACGAGAACGTGGTAACTAGACACATGCTGGTGTTCCCTTCGAACACTGGTGAGAATTATCCAGGGGGAGAACAAGTATGCTAAGACCAAGTACAAGGCACCAAAGGAGTTCAACGACTAGCATTCCTACACTTGTTCTTACCCTACAGAGTAGAAGGAGTATTAAGCGCTAGTTGAAATGAAGGTAATAACGACAAGTCTTGATTAACAATATGGGAAAGAGTAAGAAACATGAATATTAATTTCCCTGAAGCGAGTGACGAACCTGTGGTACTGGGATAAGCACAACAAAAAGAGGACAATAGTAGCAAAGTGGAGCAATAGGATGGATTCAAAATTCCTTAAGATTGAAGCTGTTATGGAGAAGGACGAGCTCAAGATAAAAAGCGCTGAGGTGACGAGTAATGAGTCCGAATCTGCTTCAAAGTAAAGGACTTGAAGGAAAAGGGTAAGGAAGTTAAGAAGTTCTAGGTAAGGCTTATGATGACGAGATTTATAATCTTGGTGTTGTTGTTCCTCCTAGGCATGGGGAGGGAAATAGGGGGAGTGAGGGCGAGAGGTTGAATACAAATTCATGAAACCTCAATGAAAGTCCGACCCCTAACAGTATAAGGATAGTTTCCTTCATTTAATGCTTCCTTAGCAAGCTTAATTCTTTCCTCTGCTTGTCTAGATTTAGCTAAATCGTAATTATTCAAGCACGTCACCGAAGTCGATTATTTCTCCAAATTTGTAATCCCTCTTCCTCCAATACCAAGACTTTTTAGATAGCCAAACTCTCTCAAAGCCCAATTCCTTTAGTCGCTTCTTAGTTTTTTCCAGAACATTTCTAAAGAATCCATTTCTATCATAAAGAATTATTGCGTCCTCAGTCATGTCCATGTAAATAGGAGAAAACCTCATAGCCTCTTCGGGAGTTTTGAGAATAGGAGAGAAAGTCACGTAATATCCCTCGTCCATAAGCCTCATAATATCGTCGTCGAGCTTTCTTTCAACCTTATCAAAGAGGATTACCCTTTCAGTTATAGTTTTAGGCAAATCTTTTATAACAAGAAGTAAATCTATATCGCTGTCCTTCCTATTATCCCCCTTGCAATACTACCATAAAGTACTACGGAAATGAGCTTATCTTGAAACTCCTCCTGAAGAAGCTTAGTAAGCTTTTCTAATAAGCTCTTGTAAGGTTCCTGCATGAGATATAATAGTTATGGTGACAATAAAAACTATTCCCTTTTCGAGACTAGTTTGTAACTAAGTTATAATATTTTCAGTTAAAAATGTCATTTCAAATTAGATAATAGATATAATTTAATTAGCATTAGTATAAGAAATAATTTATACCCATAAAGGCAGTGGATTTATCACATTTAAAGATTTTAAGCGTAAAATAGAATACTTATCTATGAGTAATTCATTAGAGAGGTATGCTGAATTCCTTGAGGATTATGCGAAATACTTACTTAATAATAAACCTATTATCGATATTCCTTTGTCTCCACAGGAACTAATTGATGAAGCTTCTAGGATTAGAGCTAAACTAAAAGTAAGGTCAGAAAAAGGCAAAATCGTAATAAATCTAAATGAAGGTGAGACTATTTATTTTATAAAATTCTTGGGAGAGGTTGTGTTTTCCTTTGATAAACTCTATAGACCATTAAAGATAGAAATAGAGATAAAAGATTTAATGGATAATGAGAAAGTATTAAAAAGTGCTGATCTTATCTGATCATGCTAAAAAACATTTGGAAGATATTAAGCGGTATTTAAGTAAATTTAATGATCCAATAGATCCCTTGAGTAATGAAGTATTAACATTTTTAGAAAAGGAATTCCTCAAACTCCTAATTTACGTCTGGGCGAATCAGAAAGATGGAGAACAGTTCTTCACTTTAGATCTTGTGCGAAAATAAGATATGTAATAGCTAAAAGGAGCAGTGAGTTAATTTTAGTAACAGTACATCCAGATCCAGATACTCAAAACTTTATAGAAATATGATGTTAAAATAGAATTCTGACCTAAATAATGTCACATACTATAATTTCTATTCTTCTTCCGAGATCTTATTACTTTCTTATCTGTAATATAAACTAGAAATGTCTTTATCTTCATATACTTAATATACTTATACTTGATCGAAAATAACTTTTCCTTAACAAGAATCTTATCCGTTCCCTTGCTTGCTATGGCCTTTTTCACAATAACTGCAAGTGGATTAAAGGTGGGTTATAACTCATGCTAACAAAAGAGAATATAGGGAGTTTGCCAAAAAGTCTGGTTATGATACTATGAAAAAAGCAGGAGGATAGTTAAAATTTAATCATTCAACATAGACGTTAATTTCGTTTTTATTCGAAATAAATATTAAAAAGTCTGTAATATCATGTTGGAAGGATTTCTATTCCTTAATAAAACTACACGTGATCTATAGTTATATATTTACGGTTTTAAATGAAATAATATTCTTTACATGATCGAATACAGCTGTAAAGATAAAAGTTACTTCAAGTATTAATATTACGTCTTCTAAAGGAATTGGAGTTACTAGAATCCCTAATGTGGAAATTAATATTACAAATATTATATCTATTATACTACTAGTGAAAAGGAATTTGCCTGGCCTTGATGACCACATACTTCTCCTTTCCCTAACCATATATACTGTAAATTGTCCGCTGAATACTAACATATCGAATATGAAAGTATGTATCTCATTAACATTTAGTTTCGATATATTATCCCCTAACTATAGCGTGGAAAAATGACTCGATAATTACTAAAAACGCCAATATAAGAGAGGCTTTAACGATCTTTCCTGCATCTAATCTCTCTGGTTTCTAAGTTATAAGTATAAAGAGTGGATTTTTATGTAAATACTAAATCGGAGGATATCACTATGAAGTCTATGTGAAGAGGAGGAAGGCACCAATGAAACTTCCATGTAGTGGCTGGAAGTACATAATCCCTAGTTTAGGCGTGGTGATGAGCTAAGTGAATAAATTAAAATTGTTAGTCATGATGAAGGTTTAATTCTCCTTACAAGTACTTTATATTTATTACTCTCTTCCCAGACTTTAAAAGGTTTATATTATCGAAATCTCTATCAAAACTTAACAAGAACTGTGTACTTAGTTTATCCATCGAAGAAAGTGTAGTACAGTCCGTAAAACTTAATTTCCTCTCGTATTTAACAAGGTAATCTAGGGCATTAACAAACACTTCCCGATCTATTAGGAATATGTTTAATTCACCTTCTTTCACCTTTTCCAAGATCAGTTTAGCTACTTTAACGGCATAGTTTTTATTAACGTGATATATTAGGAAAGTTATGAGCTCATCAAATATGTAATCGGTAATTACAGCCTCATACTCTTTTATTTTTTCAGACAATTTTAAGGCCATTTCATGATTCACATCGTTATTGTTTAGATAAGCTATGAAGTATGATGTATCTAATAGAAGCTTATCCATAGACTACATCATCAATTTTTTCTGAGGAATCCTTATTCATTTCTGTGATTAGGTTGTTGAATGAAGCCATGTTTAACGTCTTCTTATTCTGCTTATTATTTTCATATAATGTGATAAGGAATTCTAATACCTCATTCAGGCTAATGTCTTCACCTTTTTCTGCCTTAAGTTCACCGGCAATCTTCATTAACTTCCTTTTTACATCATCTGTAACTTTAATTGTGGTGTAAGTCATAAGTATACTTTGTATACCTAGTATTAAACTTTTTCTCTTTAATACCGAGTGTGGAGATAGCGTCAGTGTGGACAACAATTTCATTCATTTGAAATATTTACATTTATTATCACCCCCTTATCTAACAAGTACGTTGGGGTGTAAAGGATGTTGTATATTAGGAAGAATGTTGATAACCACC
>NZ_JBBHKS010000003.1:0-44864 GCF_037389975.1 Stygiolobus sp. CP859M
TGTAGGTATAGGTTTAGTTGAATAAATGTTTTTATTAACCGGGAAATTAGATAGGCTATACCCCAAAAAATTGCTAAGAAGGAGTAATGTGGAACTCAAAAGTTATGGGGGGGGGGGGGGGATAAGGTGTACACTTCCCACTTCACACTGGTAGAAGGTTTATATGACGTGAATTATTTTCATTGGGGGGACGAGAGTTCTAGACTCCCTTATAAAAAGTTGTCCTATGAACGTTATCTCCTCCTCATTAGAGTTATAGTTACAGCCAGTGCGACTAAAAGTGCTATAATGATAGAAATCCCTAACATCGGCAGACTGTTACTGCTCGTGGTAATTAAAGGTAGGGGATTGACAACATTGTTGTTTTGAGTTAAGCTCACATTTATTACTTCATTTGAGTTGTTCACCTCGACGCTGGTGTTTAACACCCCTTGAGGTGTCTGAGCTGTAATTGTGTAGTTCCCTAAGGGCATACCGATTATCTGTAGTTGTGAGATGTTGCCGAGTAGGAAGACGTACGGGGACGTTGTAGACTTTATGGAAACTTGAGAGATGTTGGCTTGTGAAACCAGTTCCACCTTAGCCTTTGTGACGTAGCCCACGTAAGTGTTGTTCAACTTTAGAAAAGCTATTGAGTCTTGCATGGTATTGTTAAAGCTGATGTGATTAGGTAGTTTCAGCACCGAAAAGTTAACCTTTTGCGGTGTCCCGAATATCAGATTGCCCTCCGAGACGTTGGGGACTATGAAGTATATGTTGTTTAACGCTTTCAAGTACTCTTCACCTTTTACAGTGCTTACCACGTAGTTCTGCATTATGATAGTGGGGGTAGTATTTAGGTAGAGTTCTGCAATAGTTAAAGGCGTGTAGTTTAAGGTTATTTTAACGAATGATATGTTAATAGGTAATGGCCTTACGTTTACTCTAGTACTTACGGACTTCTCAGCGAATTGTTGGAAGAGGTAACTGTACTCTGTCACATTAGGTAATATATTAATTAATTTATATTCCTTCAGCACTTGAGTGAACACGGGGTTTATTATCGTTGTGTTCAGGAAGGTTAAATAGTAGCCCACAATTTGTGAGTAAGGCTTACTCAGGTTCAACGGGACTTGTATACTCCCTATCCCCACGTTAATAGACCGTACTGTTAAGTTATAGTATAGGTTGGTGACGGGGATTGAATAGAACTGTTGTGCTTGTGCTATACCCTCAAAGGAGTAGTATGGTGGTACGTATAGTTGGGCAATTAAACTGTTGTTCTGTAGGTCGGTATTTAATACTATGGGAAACCATGAGATAACGCTCATGTTTAAGCTAGTCGGGTCCTTTAAGACAAGTGAAGAGATGTTGAATATGGCTATTAATGAGTTCCTAAAGGTTAAATAGGGTATTATGGTTTGTACGTCAGCCGGATTAAGTAAAGATAGTTCCGCGATCTCGTCGTAGTCACGCCCGTTAATCACCTTCAGCAGTTGTGTAATGTTGTTCAGGGTTATAGCCCTTAATTGGGTGTACGTTCTGAAGTCCCCTTTTGACAAGTATTCCCCTTCCAAGTTGAGTAAATGTGTAATACCCGTGAGGTTGAGGGAGAGTAATGGGCTTATGTTGTTTATGAAGGGTTGAACGTTTATAGACCCAGTATAATAAGGTAGGACTGGGTTGTTCATGACCATTTGTAGGTACGCATAGAACTGGGGTGATTCGTTAAACAACTTGTAACTTCCGTTCATGAGAAGTGAGTAATAATATAGGGCTTCCCCGTAGTTATTCATAAAGTTCTCCCAGTAGTCTTTACTTAGTATTAAGCTCGCGGTATTGTATACCGGGGTTAATAGGTTTAAGCACGTTATGATTGGTTTGAAATAGTTAGTGAAATTCAACACTATTAAGTTGCTTGTCACCGTACCTTGGAAGACGGTTACTGTGGAGTTCGTATATGTTAATAGACCGGCCGTATAAGTAACCCCAGGCTTTACGGTAACCGTTATGGTTTGTGAGGAAGTCACGTAAGTCTTACCAGAAATATTGACAAACCAATACGTGTCGCTTAGTCCTACTTCCTCAAACGTTACGTTTATCTGGGTCTTAAACTGGGCTATTATTGTGGTATTCCCTCCTACGTAAATTGTCAATGGGTTTTCATTGTACTCTGTCCCATTAACTATCCAACCAAAAAACGTTGAGTTGCTGAGGGAATTTGCGTAAAGAGTAACTGAAGTAGGGAATGTAGTGATTGAAGTGTTTGTCTCTGTACTGGTCGTGTGCCCGTTATACGTGATTTCTACTACCCCAGTGTAGGGTGGTGAAACACTTACGTTAATTCTTACAGGCAAGATGACCTTACCGTTCTGTATAGTTGCATTAATACCAACCGGGATGGCGTAAAGGTTAGTGGATGTAGCTACAAATATTACTTTATTATACTCGTCCATAGTAAACGGGTAGGATTGCCCGCCGTTTATTCCAATCCCTAGTTGTTCCATTGAGTAAACGTTTTGTCCTATTTCGTTAACTTTTGCAATTAGTTGCCCTAGATCATTATACTCTAATATGGACCAATTTGTCCCGCTACCGTTTAATGCGGCAATCACTTGCCCGTTAGCGGAACTGGTTATAGCTACGGCGTTGGGTATGTATTTGCTCCAGAGCATTTGTCCTTGATAGTTAAAGTCACTAAGATTGAAATCAAAATACGCTGCAATACCGTTTGATGAAGGAGTGACAATTGGGGGAGCGTCTATATCTGGGGAGGTATCAATGTCCGGTATCTGTATCATGTAGTCATGATTAGGGAAAAACTCTAGTATATAGTAATTGGGCGATACGTTATTTGGGATCATAATACCTAAAAAAGCGTCATACTGACTATTCACGGTAAGTGTAACGTTACCAGGGTTAGAAAGAAATCTGAATAGTTCAATAAAAGAGAGATTCAAGTTAAGGCCTTGATAATTAATGAAGCTTGGTATTTGAACTAAACTCAACCCTTCAAAAGAAATTGTAAACGAATACTCTGTATAGAACGAGTATATTGTATCATTATACGTATCTACGAGGTCGTTATATACATAAAATATGCTAAATGTTAACCTATGATGAGTTCCTATTAACGTGGTAGCGTTATATGATTCAGGGCTTATCTCAGCACTGACTATAGCTGCACCGCCATTCAAGTCTATGAAAACATTGTTACCTTGAATAGCGATCGACTTAACTAAAGGCAATGGAGAAACCACAGTTGATACATTGATACCGCCAAAACACCCCCCTGATACTTGGTAATATACCCATTGGTTTATAATTGTTATTAGACTACCGTTTGAGGTGTAAAAGACATATACGTATGTTCTGTTATTAAAGTATACGGCTGAGGCCGTAAAATCGGGGGAGATGGCGACAGCAGTTATATTTCCATTAAACCTTTCCCTCCACATTACGACGAAACTGGAGTTAAAGTAAAAGTACTTAGCTACTAGTAATTCTGAAGTATTAGTACCTAAAGCTAAGTAATCAAATGGCCCTGCATAATAGACTTGCATTGCCGTTACGTAGTCTATTGGTAGTGAGGCTATTTTAAGGTGTGTGACCGTGTGTGCCTTAAAAGTTGGCTCTTGAATCTCGTATAAGGTTATTGTAGAGAAGGGTACTATAAAGTAACCATGTTGCGGAAGGACTATAACGTTTTTATCCAAAGGCTTTACGTAGTAATAGTAAACGCCTTGGGGGAGGTTTAGTGTCGTTGAGGAGTTAATAACTCCTTTTAACACTAAAGACTGAGTGTTAACATTATAAATAGTTAAGAGTACTGGTGAATCACCTCCTTTTAATGTAATACTTAAGTCGGGGTTGTGGGTTATTACAGAACCACCATTAGATACTGTTACTACGAGAAAGGATAAGAAGAGTAGTACTAGGAAATAAAGTGAGCTAATCTTCTTATAATTATGGTAGTGAGTACTAATAATCTCACACCGTTTTAAAATAATATCCGCTTTTTTTAAAAACTTTGCTTCTCTGAAATTAACCTCTCTTTCTAGCGTATAAGTAAGCGCCTATTATTGAGGCGTAACCGGCAATAATTAATATGATCGTCTCGTAGTTGATAGGCAAGGAAACAGCTTTGGAAGGTGCCGGTGCTATAATCTGAGTATTTATAGACGTCTGATTTGTTGTTGTCATGAATGCAGTAGTTATTGCAGAGGTCACGGGTTTTTTAACAGTCGTATTAAACACAACACTTGCTGTCGCTCCATAAAGATCCTCTTCACGAGAGTAATTTGAATATTTGAAGAAGTACTCTCCGTTAGGTAAGATTAAAGTATAGTTACCCGACGTAAGGGTGATATTAATCACTCCAGAGATTATTAGATTTGTTGTGTTAGTCTGTCCGTAGATCTTTACATTAACTATACTACCGTCGGTCGAAGAGTATACATTACCATTATAATAATAATAACCTGACAACGAGTACGAGGTGTTTACATAATATGAAAGTGCAGAAAATGACTGAAAATTACTTATGTTTACTACATATAAACACGTGAGGCCTCCAACTGTCTTATTCTCTGGGAAGGCTAATAGGGAATTCCCAACTAGCAAAGGCTGTTCATATATATTGACTGACCCGCTAAGTGGAACTGGTTCAATTTTACCATTACTAATTACTACCGCATATGACTGACTTTCGATAACTGCTAGACTGCTCAAGTAGTAGGTCTCGGAATTGTTGATATTCCTATTAATATTTATAACGAAAGTGTTAAAATCGCCGTAAAGTATACAATAACCAGAAACATTATAGCCCGCTGTAATTGGGAAGTTAAAATAATGTAGCAGTGTCGTCCAGTTATATACACATGACTCATTTGACCCAGATATTATTATTAGCCTACCTAAATAAATCATTTCCTTCACGTCAATCCCTACTTTGATTAAAGTGTTTATTTCCTCTCCTCCACTGTAGAGTTCAATCCCACCTATCCCACCATGACTTGTAAAACTCAGTTTTACGACTTGATGGGAAGTTGAGTTATAAACTATGATACTATTATTATAATAATAAGGAAACTGTAGAATACCATCAAGAGTTAGGTTCTTAACCCCAGTCAGAGTTGATGTATCGTTATTAAAGTCATAGAGTGTAACATTTACGTTTATGTAAAACGTTCTCACACTATCCTTGAACTTTATGTACCCTCCCGATGGTGTAAAAAGTAGGAATGAGTTACTATTGTTCTTTACTTCAATAGTGGTAATGTTTACAGGGGTAGGGGACATTTCATAACCGCTTACAAATGTTACGCTGTAATCATCACCCAGCTTATAACTCTTGTTGAGAATTCCCGATTTCGAGAAGAATAATTGTATTAGCTCATTCTGTGCTGTTACATAGACCATACTGGAATTGGAGACAGTGTAAATTTTTACATCGTCATTAGATGGTAAGTTTATATTGTAAGTTTGGTTAGTGATCAAGTTTTTTATAATAAGTGTCTTGTTTTCTATCTCAAAGTTGTATATATAATATTGAAATTGGATTAAATTGTAAATACCAACTTTAGGGGGCGGTGCATGGATATTTACGGGGTAGAACGTAATATATGAAAGAGTTGATAAGGATGGGAAAAGAATTAAAGATAAAAACGTAAGAATAAGAAAATTTTTACCTTTTATCAATAATACCACCGTTACTGTACGAAGTTTAAGGTCTCTAGGACGTTAGATACGCTAAATGCTGTGTTACCCGTGCCTCCCAACACTATTACTATAACTATCTGGTTACCTCCTTGAGCTATTAAGAGCTCGCCTTTTGCGGTAGAGTAGACTGAATATGTATAAGTTATTCCCGTGTGAGCAGGGTAGGTACTTGTTTGAATATGTGAGAGTCCGTTAGAGGCTAGCTGTGCTGTTGCTTCAGAATACATTTGCCCTACGGTTTTAGAAGAGCTCGCGTAAATATCTATTATTTGTAATTCGACATTTGAGTACGTCGGGCTTGTAAGCGTGTTTATTACCACTTCTTGATAACCGTTAAATATCGTAACGGTCGTAGAACCGTAGAACTCAGGCAAATATGTGTAAGAGCCTATTGGGTTTGAAGCCGCACTTCCAACACCAGAAATAGTGTATAAGTTGTTATTATACGTTATAACAGATATCGCAGGATTATTCCACTGCCCTCCGAATATTGCAGCAGCTTCACCAGAACTCAGAAGTACGGTGGGCGGAGGTGAGGAGGAACCAGAATTGAACATTGGTAGAACAAAGAAGACAACTGCAACTACTACTATAGCAGCTACAATTCCTATGGCCGCAAATTTAAGATAACTTTTCTGCTTAGCCCTACCAGTAGTAGGAGATGGTACGGGGGAGGTTTTAGTGCTGGACGTTGATGGTTGTGAGGGCGTTGGTATAGGAGTGGTTGTAGATGATGGCGATGGTGGTGGGGGTGGAGGAGAGGACGTTTTAGCACTAGTTGTTGTCGATGGTGGTGGGGGTGGAGGTGGGGGTGGAGGAGAGGACGTTTTAGCACTAGTTGTTGTCGATGGTGGTGGGGGTGGAGGTGGTGGAGGTGTGGTTGTAGATGATGACGATGGTGGTGGGGGTGGAGGTGGGGGTGGAGAGGCCTTTGGTTGTTGAGTAGGAGGTTGCTGACTTTGTTGGGGTTTAGGAACTCTAGGTACAATAGTTTGTTCAAATCCTACTAACGCATATCCGCATTTGGAACAGAATTCTGCAGTGTCTGAGTTTTCATGGCCACATCTTGGACACTTCTTTGTCATGTCAAAATATTTTTTGAGCAAACTATATTTAAATCTTTATAATTCAAGCATCAAGTGTGTACATTCATTGGGTTTTTGGGAAAGCTGTATCAATAGGTCTAATTGTTCCTTCAGATTAATCTTTAAGAGAATACTATGAGTCACGTCTTTTTAAAGCTAAAGTATGTTTATTAAGTGGAAAATAGATTTAGGTAATTTCAGTGCCAGTGTGGAGATAGTGTCGTCGTTAAGTTATTTATATTTGTATAACGAGTATTACTTATGGGTAGGAAGCCTGTATTTAGGCAAGACGTTTCTTGTCCCTCTTGTGGTAGTCATCATGTTGTTAAGTGTGGTAGGCCTTTGGGTAGGCAGAAGTATTTGTGTAGGGATTGTGGTAAGTACTTCTTGGGTGATGCTAGTTATCATCATCATTCTAGGAAGTTGAGGGAGGAGGCTTTGAGAATGTATGCTAATGGTATGAGTATGAGGGCTATTTCTAGGGTGCTTAACGTACCTCTTGGTACTGTTTTCACTTGGATTAAGCGTTATGGTAGGAAAAAGTATGAGAAGTTGGTTGAGTTGTGGGGTAGGGCTAAGGAGTTGGTCAAGGGTAAGGTTGTTACTAAGGTTGTTGATGAGATGTGGACTTACTTGTACAAGAATACTAGGGCTTTTTACAAGTGGGTTTTCACTTGTTACGTGTACACGAAGCTGGGAGTTTACCTCATTTACTCTGTGGGGGATAGGGATGAGAGTACTTTCCTTGAGGTCAAAAAGTATTTGCCCGAAGAGGGTAGATGGGTGAGCGATGATTATAACTTGTACTACTGGTTGAAAGACCACACGGTTGTCTCGCCAGTTAACCCGAACGAGTCCTTTCATTCCTCATTAAGGGATAGGCTAAATAGATTCAAGAGGGCAACGAAGGCAGTAAATAGGAGCATTCGTAGCATGATGTACTCCATAGCCCTAGTCTTGTGGGAGAGAAGGTTAATCCCAGAATTTGTAACTTAATGACGACACTATCAGTGTGGACAACAATTTCATTCATTTGAAATATTTACATTTATTATCACCCCCTTATCTAACAAGTACGTTGGGGTGTAAAGGATGTTATATATTAGGAAGAATGTTGATAACCACCTAGTTATTGTGAACTTGTTAGTATTCCAAGGGAAGTGGAAGTCCATTGATGCAAGCCTATGTTTTAGGCTTCTGAACCCTTGTTCTGCGTAATTCCTCTCGTTGAACGTTACCTTCTCGTGTTCTACGTTTAACCATGTGAAGGCGTTGTATGCAGTTGCCCCATCGTGCAAGTAAATTACCTTATCAATCCTTCTCCTAAACACCCTCATTGCTATTTCCTCAACCCTACTCATGTTCGCAAGAACTACCAAGACGTGTACTCCACTCCTAACGCTAGTAACCATGAAGAAGGGTATTCCCTTAGTTTTTACATCCCTAACGATCCACACGTAATAGTACTGACCATTAATTAGCCTCACCTTAGTCTCGTCAATAGCGTAAACACCACTCAATGGCACAGCATACCTCACATAACTCAACCTCCTATGATAGTAAAGCAGAGTGGAATGGGGGAAAACTACCCTCTAAGAGGATAATCCAGAAACGTAGTTAGCCAATGCAGAGGCTACGGTATCCCTAGAGTAAAACCTAGGGCTAAGGTTAATATACTCAATTAAAATTAGTATAATTTGGGTGAGCACGGGAACCTTCCATCTAGTTTCCATGTGCTCACCTCCAAGTAATACCTCCCGTGCTCACCCTAAAAAGGTATTATCATCAACGTTCTATTAATAAAGCACAAACAATTCAAATAATTCATTTTATATTAACAAAATTGTTGTCCACACTGTTCAGTGCAGTGAATAAAATCATAAAATATAATAAGGAAAAACAAGGATTATGTATATTTACGAGGTTGAGTTAAAATATATTATAATTGCCAAGGCTAAACCTAAGATCTATTAATTCTAGTGCGATTAAACTTTTAGTGGTTAATTCTCAAGAGATTCATGAATCGCTCATCTAATTTGATTCCAAATTGTTCGTACGTTTTAGTAAATTATTTAGAGTAAAAGAAGAAGAATGTTACAGGAGCCTTAACCCTCTCCTCACTAATCATTTTCTTAAACGGCTTCCCTGACGGAGGGATTATTATATAATAAGGTAGGTTAGTAACGTTGAAGAGTATCTCCCTCTCGTCTCTAGTTATAAACCTAAACTTCAAGACCGGGTTATTGAATTGAATCGCTGTTATGGTATAGAGTTCTGATATGGGTAAGGGAGAAACTTGTCTAATCGTGAACTTTCCGTCCTCTATTACGGGTATTGGTTCCGCCATATGACTTTTCCAGATGATATAAATGTTATCCCTCTCTTCTCTCAGTCTGTCAAAAATTACGCTCTTAACACTTATTCTCGGCTCCTCCTCGTCGTAAACTTCAACTAGTGTGTGTATTGCTCTAAAGTTTTTGTCTAGACTTAGCACTCTACCTATAGACTTTAACACCCCTAACTCTACGAGCAATTTCACTATTCTTTTGTCCTCCTTTATTTCATTTATAGTTCTGTTAGTCCTAAAGTATTCAATAACCCTCAGAACTTTCTCTTTAGATACCATTATGTTATAACTCTCCATTTATCTAGATTTAAAATTTACATTTGAGCATATTCCTAATGTTTATTTAAGAGTTTACCTAAAAGCCTATACTATTCCATGACGCCCATGCCACTAAATCGTGAAGTTTAAACGTATTCACGCCAGGTAGGTGGAAGACGTGCGTGCGGGTTTCCTCATATCCGTCGCTAGTGTGGGGAGTTAAGAGTGTGAACGGGAAATACCCTTGTGAAAGCCCAGGTGCTGAGGATTGAACACTAATTCTAGAAAATTTAATGGAGCCCAAACACTTTAATTGAGAGCGTCTCTCTCATTATGGTCACTCTATTATTGATACGATAACTTTATGTATTTACCTACAGTATCCCTTACCTCTTTGGCTGTAGGTCTTGAGTAGAGGTTGGGATTTATCATCTTGAGTACTAACTCCCTTATTTCTGGTTCTAAAATGTTAAGTACTGAGGGATTCCAGTTAGCTAAGAGTGAGGAGGAATAGGAAAGTAACTGAAGTGCGTAGTTTTTATCATTTCTTATACTCCTTATCGCGCTTACTATATACTGTAAGTCCGGCCTTTGAATTTGTGTGTCGAGGATTTTTAGGAAAGTTAAACCCAAAGAGAATATGTCCATCAAAGGCCTGGCTCCCCTACCCTCCAACATGTACTGTATTTGATCTGGCGGTGAATATTCTGGCGAGAGTTGGACTATTTCACCTCTTGTCCTAGCGGCTGAACCTAAATCACCTAGTTTTATGACCAAATACCGGGTTAAGTCTGCGTAAAGTCCTTCGGGCGTATTGTAAGGCTTTATAAGTAATACATTGCTGGGCTTTATATCTAAGTGTACATAACCTTTGCTATGAACCACGTTTAAGGCGTCGGCTATGTGATAAAGTGTGTAATATGCAATGTATTTCCAATACCTTGAGCTGGTGAATGAGGGATTGTCTATATACTTCTTTAAGTCCCCTCCTCTCATGAATTCTGTGACTATGTAAGGTGGGTAGAGGTAATAAGTCTGAGGGTCGTTTAGATAGTCTAATATGTTCATGTCAACATGGATGGCATAGATTCTAACGATTCTGGGATCGGAGGACATGGAGACTATTGCCGACGCCTCACTTAATAAGCTATTAAGATATGCATCTAAGTTCTCGTACTCGGCCTTAGGTATTTTAATTACGTATTCCTTACCCTTACTCTCAGCCTTAAATACGTAAGCTATCCCACCTTCGCCTACATAGTCTATTAACCTATACATTCCTATAATCCTACCCAGTAGAGAACTTGCTACAGTGTCCTTCGGTACATTTACTTGCTGGTTTGAGGGGAGAATTACTGCGTCTTCATTCCTCACTTGTTCTAGGTAATATTTTATAGGACTATCCCTATGGTCTTGGAAGAACTTAAATAATGAATTACCGCTAATCTCGTCAACCTCACTATCGCTTATAGGCACTAAATAAGCCGTAGTTTCGCTCACGAGGTAGATTGAGTTTATTTTCATCATGACAAAGGTAGAATTACTTATGTCAAAAGGGAATTGAATATATATATAATCATCTTGGGGAAAGCCAGTTACCTCAAACTTTTTTATGGTACTCACGACGTTAAAATCGTTATTTAGGAAGACGGCAATACCTACCATGATATTGAGCTTAGAATTAGGTGTTAAGTAATTCCTTAGCATATTGTACATGGACTTAGAGTAAGCATAATTGCCGTTAACCGGAAGTGCAAGTCTCACAATATAAACTAAAGACAATCAAAATAAAAATTATTTATTTCTTTTCATGAGCCAAACCGTGACGAGAAACGCGATTATTAGCGGTATTAAAAGCATAAGCCCCAAAGGTGGTTTACTTTGAGCTTCCGGTGTCACGATAGCTTGCTGTTGCAGTTGGTTATTTAATACTAATGGTGAAGTAACTAATATTGACTCGTTAATTATTGTACCGCCAAAATATACTGGTATCCACGCATAAGTATCGTTTTTTACGTAAAAGACTAAAGTACTATTAGGAAGTATATCCACGACTTTATCATAGACCGTGTAATTAAGGTAGTACTCTCCGGGGTGAGTGACTACAACCTTACTGAAAACATAACTTATATTCTCTTTCGTTATGTTGTGTAATTCTAAAACTTTCCCGGATGGGTACCAAAGTTCAAGGGTTTGATTCAGATAGTGAACCTCTATTAAGAAGTACAGTTCATAATATCCATTTAGCGATACTATCTTTGGGGAGTTGATAACCACCGTTATAGGCCTCTCGGCTACAAACATTACCGAACCATTATAAGAGATATTGTTATTAAACGTAATGACGCTCCCTTCTTTATAAAACTCGCTCACCGAATAATTACCCAACATTAAAACTATTCTGTAATACAAGGTAATGTTTACACTGAGCTTTAGTGGGGAGAACACTTTAAGTTTGTATGCTGATGCGTTAATTAAAACTATCGTAGTTTCGTTTTCTAATTCTCTAGGTATAGAAATACAGTAGCCTTCTGGGTAAAATCCTGATTTAGGCAATGAACTAATATACGTGTTGTAAGTTATGTTAACGTAATAAAACAGCCTCGTAATTAGGTTTA
This sequence comes from Stygiolobus sp. CP859M, assembly GCF_037389975.1. Classification (NCBI taxonomy): domain Archaea; kingdom Thermoproteati; phylum Thermoproteota; class Thermoprotei; order Sulfolobales; family Sulfolobaceae; genus Stygiolobus; species Stygiolobus sp. CP859M. The sequence goes on from NZ_JBBHKS010000003.1 coordinate 12,009, forward strand.
TTTTCTCACCGTAAACTACTAGGCTTTGGTTAAGGAACTCTATTAGAGTCCCGTTATTAGGGCTCACATTCTGTTCAGGGATTATAATTTTCGCCCCGTAAGGGAGATACAGTTGACTTACATTATTGTAAATAGTACCGTTGTAAATTACAGTGAGGTTAAACGGGAGTTTTAATAAGAGTTCTAGCTGGTAAACCCCCCTGTAGACACCAGGAGAGGTTATGTTTATAATATTGCTATTTATCACCTTACCATTATAAACCGCCCATAAGAATTCAAGCCTCGATGAGTTCTGGTAATAATAATATTCGGGGAACTGAACTACCGTTGTGCCACGTAAGGGTATGTAAAATGTATAATACCCATTAACAATAGTATTATTAGAATATGCTTTACCGTTAACGTATATCAGTGGAGCCTTGGACTCAACCACTGCATAAGGAGTTATTTTTACATCTTCAAACTCCTTCTCATATATAATTTCATTACCAGCCTTGAGGAACACCGTTATATTATACACACCGTAAGGTAGTGAGATTCTATCTGAAGTTAGAGGAAAAGTCTTCCCGTTTACCTCGTAAAACCACTCACCGTATTCGGGAACTAAGTTAAATTGTAAAATTGAAGAGTTAATAACAGTGAGGTTTGTTGATGTATTCCATAACTGACCGTAAAAACTATAACCGGATATTTGCACCACATAACCGTTCGACGAATAGTACTCAAATATCCCATGAGTATTTGAGAGGGATTCACCGGTTATAGAGGAGTAAGACACTGCTGAGGGGACTTCATAGTACTTTTCATTATACAAATATAATAACATCATTTCCGAACTCCAGTTATATACATATAACGTAGAACCGCTCCCTCCACCCCCTATCACAAATTCGGCGTCACTATTCGACGGGTAAGTGTTAATTTTACTTCCCACGATAAAGAACGCCTTGCTTGAGGGGTTAAGTATCTTAACTGTATCGTAGTTATATGACGTCGAAAAGTTCCCCTTACCTAGTATAGCACTGAAAGTTAACTTAATGTACTGCCCCTCTAAGCTCACATTGGATATTAGCGTAACATTAAAGGGTGGGGTTAAGGTTATGTTATCGGGAAAGATGTAAAAATAAAAGCAGATTGACTGATTTGGTGCTTTACTCACTTCTCCGTTCCCGATAATCAAGGAGGGCATTATACTATACGGGTAGGTAAGATTCCATATATTATCCACAAAGTTAAGAGTGTAAGTCCCGTTTCCGTTAGCTATTAAAACTAAAACATTCTGCACAAAATAGTAATAGATACCGTTAGTTAGGACTGTGTTAAGCTGTACGGATGCTACATTATAATTTATTGGTTCCCCCGAGTAAAAAGACCCACCGTAGAAGATGAAATACCCCTTATATGACGTTGTGGTATAAGTATAAGATGCACCTTGTCCCGTTGAACCTACGTCGTTTATACCTATAGAACTCGCGTAGGAGTGGAGAATTAGGGCAATACAAGAGAATATGGCCAGTATTATTGTGAACCTTACAACTAATGAAAGCATAACTCCATAGTATATATATCCTAAACATTATAAATCTCTTCGAACTTATCCAGTAAGGCGTAGAAGTTCCAATTTTATAGGCTTCTAAAATTTTTTACAACTTTCTATCAAAATAGAAAGAAATACTTATAAACTCACTCAATATACATCATAATCAATGGGTAATAAGTGCCCTAGATGCGGGTATGAAAATCCTAGTACTGCTACTACATGCCTAAATTGCGGCTATCCTCTGACTTATTCGCCTACTTTAGCCTATTTGAAAGCGGCTCTCATGACCTTGGCCAGCGCGTTAATTATATCTAGTATCATATTCTTAAAGAACCCAGAAATTTCTTTACTTGTAGCGGTATTGGGCATCTTGATTGGCAATGTCCTTTACACAGTGCCTTTAAGGAGGACGTCAAGCAATGGATTATTAATGATAAACTCTACGGTTGCCGGAATTTCTATTATACCGACCGTTATTTTAGAATATTGGTACTTTTATGACGTTTCTCTAGAACTTTTTAAGCTGGCTTACGTTGTAGCTGTGTTCATTGCAGTTTACATAATAATGAGTGTCTTTGCAAACGAGCGGATTTTAAAGTATAAGGGGATAATGAATAATGAACTTACAATAATCCTTTATATAGTTCTAGCCTTAGCCTTCCTTAGCATAATACTCTTCATCTACCCTAAAGGTTTTCTCATGAGCCTAATAGCTATAGGCGTGGCTTATCTTATCTTACCCTTTAGACTGTAAAATTTATAAATTCAAAAAGTTTCTTTTTCATAAATGAATCCCAAATTAATTAAGTACTATGTAGCGATAATTTATGCAGTATCTGCAGTAATAGGATTCGTTATAGCATATGCCCTTCTACCAGCCCAAACACAACTGATGGCAATAAGTTCTCCGCAACCACCACAACCACCAGCTCCTCTACCCCAGGCTGGAGAGTTGCAGAACCTCACTTCCAAATATTTTGGAGGTAATTGGACCACAATAAATTCTGAAACGGGGCTTTATGTGTTGTCAAACGGTGGCTTTACAGCTTATTTAACGAATTCCTCAACCGCACAATTGTCTAATAACACGGTAAAAAGTTTGACAGGGATAAACTACATTCAAAAAATGATACAAAACATATCTAATGACATATCTAATGCACTGACCCATGCAACTTATAATTTATATAATTTCACTCCAATTGTCTCCCAAGTTTTCTCCCCATTGGAGTCCACGTTAAACTACCTCCTTCCTAACAGTATGAATGTTATTGTCGAGTCTAATGGGAGTGCAGTGTTCATAACCTTATCCTTAAATTGGACGGAAAATAATAGTCCGATACAACCCGTATACAATTTTATAAATTCATGGTACGGTACGATAAACCAAACACTACCCACCATCGACCACTACCTTAATACGAGCATATCGTTAATTTCTACTACTGCAAATACTACTATTATAAACGACTCTACTGTAAACAACATAATGTCTACAACATCTCTCAGAGCTTATTATCTTTACATTCCAATTTCTGGGTCAAATGACTTATCCGGAGCCATCTTCGGCATTATATCGCCGCTAGTAAACCAGTTTTTAGATAAAAGTCTTCAATTATATAGTGTCGGGTTTTTATTAGGCATAACACCTAATGGCCTTTCAATTACACTTGTAATCAACTTTACCCCCGCAGTACAAGCCTTAGTTAACCTAGTTAATTCTGCTATCGGAATTGTTGATACTATACAAAGTTAATTTCTTTTTTCTTCTTTAGCTATTTTCTCACTCCTTTGAGCTCACTCCTCTTTATCCAGATTTATTCTTCAACCTTAATGGACAAATTGTAGTTATAAAAACTTTTTGTCATATAATTAGAAGGTACAAATTGTAAGAGAAGGTGTGATCTGCTGTAATCCTATTAGTTATTGAAAGGAAGATTAAGCTAAAATATGTTATTTAAAAATTTTTAAATTGAGTAACAAATATTTATGTCTAAGGAAATATAATAATCCCTAGACCCATAAACTCATCATCCTGCAAATGATTCAAGGGAGTTAAAAAGTAATTAAAATAATTTAACTAAATATTCTCATAAAGTAGTAATGTTACTTTCTGGGTTAAAAAAATCATGCAAAATGAATTTAGGGTCTAAGATAATCGTTACCCCCCCCCAATAAGTTATGATTGAGGCTCAGCTAAGTATGAATTTATAAACCAAAAACTCTATCTTGCAATATATGGTTAAGGTTTGTCCCAATTGTGGGTTTGCCAACGATGATCACGCTGTTGCTTGTTTAAAGTGCGGGTATCCGTTATCGGAAATAATTCTAGCCGAACTCCCATTTGTAGTCGGTGAGGACAAGAAATCTGTGTTCACGATAAAAATAACAAACTCAAGTCTTGTGGTTTCCCAAAACGATACGAATATACCCACCAGTTATAATAAGAAGTTGAACTCATTGTTAAGCGTCTCCCTAGCGGAATTCACAGCGATTTCTGCTTTTGCAGTACTTTTTAATTTTCCCTTAGGCGTAATTCCCGGAATTGTAGTTGGTGTGACCTTGTTACTTACACCTAAAAGGTCCTGCCTATCAGAGTTTGTAAAGAAAATGCAACTGGAAGGACAAAGGCTCTTCATTATGAAGCACGAGCTTTTAGACTGTAATAAATGTGAGGCTCTAAAGATTTATGATATAGAATCGCTTAAGATTTCGAGGGAGAATGGGTCTTGTGTACTATACATTAAGGAGAACGGAGGAAGTGGCAGAAAGTTTTACATACCGAACCTCAATCCAGACTCGTTATACAATTTTCTATCGAGGACCTCATGGAAAGACAAACTGGTCATGTAAAAAGCTTATAAATTTCTCTTTAAGACATAGTATTAATGAGAGACTTAAAGGATATTAAGAAAAGTGTACTATTTATATCCCTTTTATTTCTATTATCAACCTTAACGACTCTTTCTTACTCACAAATCTCTTCACCTTCACCGGCAGTAGGGATAGTTGATACCGGTCAAGTACCAGTTAGCGGCAAAGGGATAGTCTCTTATTCTTACACTACCATTAATGTGGGTGGGACATTTACTTTAAACTCAGCAAGTACTAGCGGGCCGTTCTCGTTACAACTAAACTCAGTAATAGAACTAGGTAACGGACAGTACTATTGGTCAAACAACGTTGCATTAATTCAGTATGTAGGAGGAAACGAATACCGAGTTACGTTTGAGGATTACCTATGGAATTTCTCAGCACCTGACGCGAGTATAAACCCTTCCTTAATTAAAGGTAATGGTGGTGTAGAAATATATAACGGCATACAATTTTATTATTACTCTTACAATACTTATACTGTAACCTTACCCATTACCATCGTTTTAGAGACCGCCGCAGTGAACTACCAGGGTTATCCTATAATCTATCAGTATTTTGAATTGTTTAGTGGTAACAACCCAGTGGCAAATAGCACGTTTGATACGATAATCCTATACGTTCCCACATCGTCTACATACATAATTGTAGGGGGTACCAATCCTACTGGGAGTGGGAACTATTTATCCTTTGTAATTGGCGGACTTGTCTCTGGGACTGAATTGGGTACTACAGTAAGTGTTTATTCATGGAGCGGGAGCATCTCTCTCGCTTACTATTCCGGGTATGGGAACGTGTTTTACAATGTCCCCGGAGGGTATTCTACAACCTACGAGGCTTTATCTGGCGTGTCAACGAGCCAAGGGATAGCCGAAACGTATAATGGGGTAACCGTAATCCAAAGTAACGGGCAAACGAATTCGGAGTACTTGTGGACCGTGGGCACTTCATTGAGAGCCTTTGGGAACAACGTGTATATAACTACCATTCCAGCGGGGGCTGATTGGGAGCTAAGCGTCTCCGGCCCACAGACATTTTCAGAAACGTTAACAAACTCTACTACAACCCTATCATTACAAGACGGCTCTTACCAAATATCTTTAACGCTTAACGTCGGAGGGAATACGCTGTATTCCACAACTTATTCACTCACTTTACCGTACGCTGTTGAAGTGAAGGTAATTTCGCCGGTTCCCATATTTTACGCTAACGGTATACCGGAAAACGTTAACACTACTATCTCTTTACCAGTTCCGTCAATATTGAAGTTCAATGAGACTTACTACGTAACAAATGTGGAACGTTACTTCCTCAATGGAGTTAGAGTAAACGGAGTATATTATACTAACTCAACGATATATCTAACTACGGCCGGATTATACACTATAGCTCCCGCATATGTTTTACAGTATTATTTAACCGTACCCTTCCCCGTCAAAGCCTATGTTAACAATACGTTAGAGACTCTGGAGTCTGGGTGGTATAATGCGGGAACAATAATTGAAATTCCCTCACAAAACGTGACTTATAATGGCACGCTTTACGTAGTGCAACAAGAGACCTTTACCGTAAACTCTCCACAGGCTCCGCTGTCAACGCAAGTATATTATTACGTCAGTGTGAACCAACCGATCCCGGCAAATATAAACGGTGTTAACGCTACCTTACAGTCTGGTTATTTCAAAACTAACACTAGTATAATTATTTACAAGTACTACTACATTAACTCAACAGCTAGGTATGCGATAACGTCAAATGAGTATGAAATAGTCGTTAATAAGCCTATAACTCTCTCAGTCACTTCCCAGTTACAGTACTTAGTAAACATAAACCTACCTAACGGGACGGTACGAGAATGGGTTAACGCCGGCTCATACATAAAATTACCACCGTATATTCAAGTATCAAATGATGAAAGATATACCGTATCCCAGAACGTGAGCGAACCAATTAATTCGCCCATGACCATAACTCCGAACTATGTAATACAATACCTAGTGACAGTACAGTATCCTAACGGTACTACGAACTTATGGGTAACCAAAGGCTTTACATTATCCTTACCAACAGTAATTCAAATTAATTCTACCGCGAGGTACTTCTTAATCTCCCAAGGGAATTATACTATTAGTTCCCCAACAACTATTACCCCGAACTACGTGATTCAGTATTTTGTAACGATCAACTTACCTAACGGTACTATTACTCAATGGGTCAGTAGAGGTGCGTTACCCTCCCCACCACAAATAATTCAGATTTCCTCGACCGAAAGGTACTACCTTAACTCTACGTTGAGCCCGGTAAACGGTAGTGAAACGATTACCCCTAACTACGTAATACAGTACTTAGTAACTATCGGAAATACTGAGGAGTGGGTTACCCAAGGTACAAAAATACAATTGAATCAACCCAGCCCTAACCCATTTGCTAATGTATATTGGGAGGGCAATGTAAGCGCGTCCAACGGGCAGTACCTGGTGGTTAACGGGCCTATTAGCGAAAAAGAAGTGTATACAATAAACTTACTCAGCGTGTTATTCCTATTAATACCCTTTGGTGTTGCGGGGATAGGCGGATACATGATGTATAACAAGAGGAAGGAGGTAGTGTTGTCTTTCGAATACCCCGAGAATTATTCACCGAGTATAAGAGTCAAAATCAATGAGGACGAGTTGACACTAAGTAGTAAGACTATAAAAGTTAAGAGGGGTAGTAGGGTAGAAATAGAAGACGTAATACAAGGGAACACTGTTCTGGTGCCGGAGTCAAAGTCATTTATAGCCGAAAAGTCCGTTAAAATAAGGTTCCAGATAAAGGAACTAAACTTATCCAACTTTGACCCTACCCTATGGAAAGAAAGAAAAATAGACTCTTACTACGTGTCAGATGCTATAGGGGAAGGTGGAACTTCATACGTCCTTAAAGTCATAGGGGCTGATGGGAATACATATGCAATGAAAGTGATGAAGGTAACACCTACTCCGGGGAGTACAGTGACTATAGGTATGAGGAACTTCCAAGAGCTTTATAAAGAGCTGAATAACTTAATAGAACTCTCAACCAAGACAGACGCAGTAGTGAAGGTAGTGGGAGGAAAAGTTGATTTCCCCACATTAATGAACATTATGAAAGGGAATGTTGAATTATACATTACCTCACCACCTTACCTAGTGATGGAGTACATGAGCGGTGGTACGTTATCAAAGCTGATCAGCAACCCTAACGTTAAGAACTCTAAAGTATGGGAGAAAATAGTTGTGAGGGTAATTTATGATATAGCTAGGGCTTTATACTTCATCCATTCACAAGGCTATGTGCACCTAGATGTAAAACCGCAGAACGTATTTTTCACCCAATACCCAGGCGATGTGGGAGAAGAAGTTTATGATAACATTGTTAACGGTAGGACTCAAGTTAAGTTAGGAGACTTAGGAAGCGCAGTAAAGATCGGTAACCCAGTGACGCAGTTAACCTTAGAGTACTGTCCACCGGAACAGCTAATAAACCCAGCCCACCCGAGCATGGATATATACGCCCTAGGGAGCATGGCATATGCCTTATTAACCGGGAGATACTTCAATGACGTGACCTTAGTTAATCAAGCATTTAATCAGTTATCTACAGGTAACTTCCAGGCAACTTATAATGAGTTGTTAAGGAGGGTAACGGAGAAGTGGAATTCCCTACCAGATGATGGATTGATGGGAATAATCAAGAAAATGCTAAACCCCGACCCTACCCAGAGACCTACGGCATCTGAGATAGCTAATATGTTATACCCATACTTAACAGGGTGATTTTGTTGGAGGAAAGGCTAGACGTTGTAAAACACGCGATAGAGATATTTAAACAACAAGGTAGTTATATAGGTGAATATAATGCCGAGAGAGTGCTTTTTATAGGTGATACTCACGGCGCCACTAATGTCACGGATTTAGCCAAATATTATTACGACAAGGTAGACCTACTCGTTTTCTTGGGCGATTATGTTGACAGACAACCACCGAATGGAATAGAGAACCTAATGAGTGTTCTAGAACTCCTCGTAAATGACAGGGATAAAAAGGTAATAGTTTTGAGGGGAAATCACGAAAGTCCCCTCACAAACTATTATTACGGCTTTTATCAAGAAGTAAAGGAAAAAGTAGGTGAAAAGTATTACTCAGTTTTCGTAGAACTGTTCTCCCAAATGCCCGTAGCCGTAAGTGTTAATGGTTACTTTTGTACTCACGGGGGCTTACCGGGTCTCTATAACGCTAAAGGAGAGATGGAGTTAGGAATAGACAATGTTGACGATTTGTATAGGCTCCCTAAGGGGGATATTATCCCGGACGACCCTATACTATTCCAACTGTTATGGAACGACCCTAATGACTCAATTGATTACTTTTCACTTAACAGAAGAGGTGATGGAGTGTTTTACTTCGGTAGAAAAATTACAGAGGAGTTTTTAACTAGAACTGGTTTTAGAGGGGTTATTAGGGCTCACGAGACTGCTGACGGGTTCAAAATAGACCATAACGGTAAGGTAATAACGGTGTTTTCTAGCATTTACCACAAACAAAGAGCTGGACTCTTATTCCTAAATAACATGGGCGAGTTTTCAAGGATTTACATCAACCAGGATGGGACTAGTGAGATAGTACAAGGTTTATACTAGTTTTTAAAGCGCCATAAGATCCGCCAGGTTTTAATTTTTAGTTGTTGAACTACATGCCTAAGATTTGCAGTAAACTTGGTTTGTGGATTGGTTCAATTTTCTTAGATGTTAGGCTCATCAAATTTCCTTGAATTCAAGCGTTGATTTAAAAGTAAGTTTAACGTTAGCTTTGATAAAAAAGGAACGCCTACGAAATCTGGTAAACTAAAAAATTTATATATAAGGTTAAGATAATTTTGTTCGATGCGGACTGTAAAGAACAGTATCAACAACCTTGGCATGTATTTAATACTTTCCGCTATTTTTGGATTCTTTGCTGAGTCAGCCTCGCTTTCTGCAGCTTCAATAAGTAATTTAATACTCTTTTTGATATTCACAATAACATCACTAACCTTCCTGTACGAAGCTTTAAAAAACGGGGGTTGGGGAATTAGGCTTTTAGGACGTCAAGATCTAGGTTATTGGGCATTAAACACGGCTAAAATAGGCTACATTTTACTTATTATTTCTTTACTCTTAGCATTTCTTATTTCCTTATCTAATCCTTATCCCTATTCTAATCCTTACCTCAGTTCTTACCCAGGCTTACTCCCTTTACCATTAATAAGCGTAGTAGCGTTCTTAATATCGTTCATACTCTCGGGCGTAGGGTTCATATTATATAGTTCTAAAAGCAAACAGTGGCTCTTTTTAGTTGGGGGCGTATTATTACTAATAACGGCGATGATTTATGGATCGTCAACAATAGGTGGAGCTACAAGCGAACTACTCTTTTCCACTAGTAATTCATTATATGTTTTATATTTAATTACCGGAATAATATTTATAGTGAGTGCCTCAGTGCACTTTGAACACTCAACCCCGGTCAGCGTTCAATCCCCCGCGTATCAGCAGGCGTGGCCATATCAGCACCTCACACATCAGCAACAACAGACATCGACACTTGCACCATCATTAAGCAACTGGGATCCGAATCTATGGGTAGGTAAGCAATTAGGGGTTTACAGAATATTATCAGTAATAGGAGAGGGTGGTACAAGTTACGTTTTAAATGGGTATTACGATAACAGACCTTATGCTATCAAAGTCCTAAAATTGGCTAACGTTAGGAGGGGTACTACTATTGTTAAAGATTATTATTCCAGTATCCAAAAGGAAGCATCAAACTTAGTATCCTTATCAGACTCTCCGTACACTGTAAAAATTTATGCAGTAAACGTCGACGAGAACGCGATAAAGTCAATAATTAATAATAACGATACGAGAATTTACCTAACCGACCCACCGAGGATAATAATGGACTTTATGGAGGGGGGATCAGTTTATGAGTTATTTAAGAACAGCCCGTTAAGATATTCACAACAGTGGAACAAAATAGTTTATAAGATAATTTATTACACGAGTAGGGCGTTAGAATACATGCATTCCCAAGGATATGCGCATTTAGATATAAAACCTCAGAATATCTACTTATTAAGGCCTTTAGATACGAATAACCCGCTCGTGAGCCTTACCGACAACGTAAAGTTAGGCGATTTAGGGAGTGCCGTAAAAGTAGGTGGTAGCATAAGCCAACTAACATTAGAATACGCACCGCCGGAACAATTAGAAAACGTGATAATAGGTAAAGGTGCTTCGCCCTCCATGGACATCTTCGCTTTGGGCATGACTATGTACGTACTACTCAAGGGAAATATAGACAGACCGGATTTAGACGCGATGAATTACGCTTTCGACTATTATAGTTACGGTAACACGCATTACGCCTTGCAGTGGTTGAACTACGGTAAGGAGCAACTGAAAAACTGGAACTTCACTCTGCAAATAGACCCAGAAATCGGGGAACTATTGAAGAAAATGCTATCACCAAACCCTGTAGAAAGGCCTACAGCGAATGAAGTAGCATATATTCTGTCGAAATATATCTAAAAACTTTTAATCAGCTGTGAAATGGTAAAATCTTTTGCCCTTACTATAACCAATTTTAACCCTAATCAGTGAGAATATATCTTTTTTTTTAATGAGTGTATGCGGTAGGTTTAATACGAGAATTTTTCAAATTGAAAACTTTTAAAAATTTTTTAAAAACCTTCGTAATTCTTTAATTAGACAACTGGAAACATTTGCTAAAAGGATTATATATGCTGAATGTAAATTTTAAAAGATGACGTTAGACGATTTCGAAAAGCTGGGTTATAACACAAAGTCCATGCAACTTTACATGAAGTACGTTGAGCAAAAGATGGTATACTCCTCTAACGGCTACATAGAAGTCTTTATACATTCAATAATACACAATTTTAAGGAATTCAATAAGAGCTACTTCACAATGTCCCATTTCCCGGTTGAAAACATGAGTATTTTACACTTTGAAGGTAAGATACTGGACTGGGAATGTAGACCGGCAATCTCCTACTTAAAGACTCCCTTAAAATACCAATACGTATTAGGCATCTCCTTTATATGTGATGAAAAAATACCCGAAAACTCTGAGTTCGAACTATTTTTACATTATAAGCTAATGGATTGGTCGCTGAACGATAAGAAAAGGATATTAGAAGCGCTAAAAGAAATATATGGTGACACACGCATTGCAGCTTATATAGCGACAAACAGTTTTAACCCCGTATTGGAGTACGAGGTGACGATCAGTTACCCGGGGTTTGCTATAAGGAAGAGTGTCCAAGCAATCTCAGATAGGATAGACCTATTCGGGAACCCGATCAGTGTTCTAGAGTATAAAGAAATACAACATAATTATAACAGCATCTCGGTAAAGTTAAGCAAGCTGTTGCCAAATATGGCTTATGTCTTTATAAATTATCTGGATTAAGGAAGGAACCCACACACTAATTTTAATCATTATAGTTTCCTAAATTAGATATTTACGGCGGTTATTACATACTTGGGAATTATTCACCATTACTTAGACCGCTTAACTGAAAATAGTGGGGGAGTTAAACAAGTCTCTTCATACTGTCGACTCCTTTTAGCTTACAATAAAGATCTGAATTGAGTGTAGATTTTTTTGCTTAAAGCTTGTCAAAGATATTGCCTTACTCTGAACCGGAAGTTGGCTAAGACGAATAAATTTGGAGACCCCAGTTGTAGATGATCAAAAGATAAATTAACTGTACTCCATGATTGGCTGTTTAATGCTATTGGGCAAAGGAAGTTTCATTGCGTAAGTAGTAAGGACTACGCTTAATTTCCAAGGAAAAGCTGTTATACCGGAAGCTCCCCTTCTTGGAAGGGTCGAGTGCGTTAAGCATAAAATTTTTCGGTCAAATTTTAAGCATAGCCTTAACTAACATTGTCACGTGGGTTTTTTAAACTTATGTAGACAAAGGGGAGGTATGGTAAAGTTGTTCCGAGGAGATGAAGCGACTAGAAGAGCTTAACTCATATTACTCAGTTGAAAAGTCAATCATGGCATTTTCTTCACCCACATCTTTGCAGAATGCCTTAACCCCAACCTACTTGGCAAATCATTAGGTAAAGAATATTTCCCCTTACTAGTCTTATCCACGAAGCCGTAAGCGACCAATGTTTTTAATAATTCATAAATCCTTGAATCCCCAATACTCTCTTTATATAGGGAGTTCATGACATCCCTAATCTCACTAAGACTCCCTTTGTTACCCAATCTCGAAAGCGAAAGTATAATTTCTGCATAACGTTTAGGTGAATTAGAGTTACTCAAAAACCTCGTAAACTCTTTAGAAACTTGTTTCGCCGCTTCCTTTACTATAACTCTAATATCAATAGGGTGGGTGTGCTTTACAGAATAGGAGTAACTCCTTCCGAATAGGGCAAGCCACCCTGGGATCCCGTCGAAGAGCCTTACAGCCTCATCAATAACCTTCTCATCAACTTTAACATTCTCCTCTTCAAAGCCCCTCCTTAAGAACTCCTTAGACTTAACCTCATCAAACCTCTCAAGTTTTATCCTAAAGAACTTTCTACCGTAGAACGGTTTCTCCTCCTCAACTTGATTTAAAATCTCCTCGGCTACCCCAATAAAGCTACCAGAAACTATTACAACCGTGTTTTCGCACCATTCGTAAATATCATGAAAGAATGAACCTATATCAAACCCCTTAACCTTTTTAATGTTTTGTACTTCATCTATGAATATTACTAACCCTTTCTTATTATCCCTAGCAATCGAGTCCAGAGCCCTAATGACCTCATCAACGTCTTCTGTCTTAAACTCTCTTAGTTTAACTCCAATTTTAATCCAGTTTAATTCTAGGATGTCTTCCGGATTTATACCTAATCTATTTGCAATAATTTTTGAAACTTTTCCGGCAAAAGTGTGTTTCCTTATAACTTCCGCCGCTCCTTCCAAAAATAATTTTGAAAACGTTTCCATAGGGTAGGACTTTTTACTCCCTAGCTTACCCAAATTGATAGTTAGAGTAACGTAATCTGGAAGTTCATTGAGCGTTACTTTTACTAAACTCGTTTTACCTATCCTTCTAATCCCCAGTACTGCTGCAAAGTCATTATGTGTAATTACATCTTTTAGTTCCTCAATTTCTCTCTCCCTATCAAAGAAATCCTTCCTCTCTGTTTTAGGCCTTGTATCAAAGAGAATTTTCCGCCACCGGAATTATTCCGGAACCGGAAATTTTAAGCTTTATAACCCTAAGACAGTGCTTTTAAGCTATTCAACAATCTCGGTATCGTAAAAGGTTTTGCTACATAATTAAAACGCAATCCTAAGAAGGCATTAATGTTGACTCTCTTTTATAGAACATAATAGCGGCTGTTACTGCTACTATAACTACTACTATTCCAATAACTACAACTCTGTTCATGTTCTCACCTAGGTAATTTCAAGAAAGATGCCGGTATTTATATCTTACACTCTATAGAGGGTGTGGGGATAGTGTCGTTATTGGCTTATAAATTCCGGATTTACAAAGGGCTATTTAAGTACCTTGACAGCTGATTAAAGGAATGAGGTAGGAAATCGGGGGCATTACGGTAAGGACGCCTTTATCGCGTTTTAATGATCTAATCACAGATATGGGCGTTAATAGGCGTGGCGATGTGATTGAGGCCTTCAACTCAATTGTCCGCGGTTGCTTGTGATACTTATAGGAATAGGCCTAATTTGCCGTTCATACCGATGATCTGCGGTAGGGGTGAGGAGGTCGCTAATAAAATGTTAATTCGACCTAATGCATACGTGCCTGATATGGATAATAGCAAGGCTAGGAGGATTAAATCATTGTGAACGAGGTTCTTCCTACCGAATAGGATCAGGTGGAACACACACCACGTGTTAGCTCTGAGGACTACCGAGCCAGCCATATCAAATGTTTACTTCATGGTGAAGATGAACCTAACAGAGGAGATGGCATTGGTACTCCGGCTAAATAGCTTCTGGGGCATCTTGACGGTGTTTGTGTTCATGGAGATAACCGAGGAGGCGTTCACAAGGTTAAATACGGCGCGGTAGAGGGTATTACTTGTACTTGACGTTAGGGAGCTTGATGAGGATGCCGTTAAGTGCCTAGCATTTGATAATTGTGCCAACGCTGTCTTCGGAAGACTCGCGAACAATTTGGGAGACGAGGAGGTGATTATCACGAAGTTGAGTATTTAACCAAAGCCTATACAGAAGAGGTTGCTGATGCGCTTTACTCAAAAACGCGCAATTTTAACCAAACCAAGCAATACACACCTTGCCTTATGGTTATTTTCACGCCATGCCCACCCAACCCTTCGAAATATTTATAAAAGGGGATCATAAATAGGTCTGTGATGGTGCGGAGGATGGCTAAGAGAGGTAGATTAATTGCGATGATATTCGTTTCAATAGCAATCCTTTTTTTAGCCTTTGGACTTACAGTTCCGGCTAACGGGTCTCAGAATAGTGGTCAGAACAATCCGGGTGGGTACGTAAAATATACTCTAGACCTTTTAAACAATACCCTCATAAATGGAAATGTGAATACAAGTAATCCTCTGCGGCCATGGGGCATAACGTATGATCCATCTAACGGTTACATTTATGTTGCCGATTGTCATTCAAACACCGTTTCGGTGATTAATGGTGCAACCAACACTGTTATCGCAACCATTCCCGTTGGATCAGGGCCAAGGGGGGGGTGCGTATGACCCATCTAACGGGTACATTTATATTGCCAATTGGGATTCGGACACCGTTTCGGTGATAGATGGGACAACTGTTATCGCAAATATCACCGTTGGAATAGAGCCATTTGGGGTTGCGTATGATCCATCCAATGGGTACATTTACGTTACCAATTGGAATTCATGCACTGTTTCGGTGATTAATGGGACAACTGTTATCGCAAATATCACCGTTGGACAACGGCCAGCGGGGGTTGCGTATGATCCATCCAATGGGTACATTTACGTTGCCGATTGTGGTTCAGACAGTGTTTTGGTGATTAATGGGAACACCAACACTGTTATCGCAAATATCACCGTTGGAATATGGCCATGGTGCATAGCGTATGACCCATCTAACGGTTACATTTATGTTGCCAATTCGTATTTATGCACCGTTTCGGTGATTAATGGTGCAACCAACACTGTTATCGCAACCATTCCCGTTGGATTAGCGCCATGGGGGGTTGCATATGATCCATCTAACGGGTACATTTACGTTGCCAATTGGGATTCGGGCACCGTTTCGGTGATAGATGGGGCGAATAATACTGTTATCGCAACCATCCCCGTTGGATTAAAGCCAGCGGGGGTTGCGTATGATCCATCCAATGGGTACATTTACGTTACCAATTTCTATTCGGGCTCTGTTAGTATAATCTCTACAAGCGTCTCGACTAATAGTACCTCAATTAGCTCGGTTACCACGTCCACTAAGTCGACATCGACAAGCGTCTCGACTAATAGTACCTCAAGCGTCTCGACTAATAGTACCTCAAGCGTCTCGACTAATAGTACCTCAAGCGTCTCGACTAATAGTACCTCAAGCGTCTCGACTAATAGTACCTCAAGCGTCTCGACTAATAGTACCTCAATTAGCTCGGTTACCACGTCCACTAAGTCGACATCGACAAGCGTCTCGACTAATAGTACCTCAATTAGCTCTGTTACCACACCCATTATGTTGACATCGACTAATCAGACACCCAGTGTAGTGCCTACCTTGGTTGTTGTGGTGGCTGTGGTTGTGGTGGTGTCGCTTGCTGCGTTGTTAATGATTAAACTTAGAAAGCCATAGCCCTAAACAGTGAATTGGTTTTTCTGAAATAAAAGGGAACACTCTTTTTCCTCTCTTTTTTACCACCTCTAGCCTTGATTCACAAGCTGTGGTGCCGCCAACTAGTGGTTATTATTGTTACTTATATGAGAGCCTCAAGGCTATGAGGTTTACACGGCCCCACGAGGAGCGCTAAGGAGCCCTCCGCAGGGACTCCTTGAATCTCCTAAAGGCATAGCCGTGCTCCTCGCCCTGGCCAGCTGGCGTTAGGGAGCTATAGCGGTCAGCGCAAGCCCTCATGTGTGCTTGTCATCATTCTTGTAAGCATGTTTCCGCTCAAACTTGAGCGGAAATCACGCAAAAGCTACAGAGCTCGCTCAGCCCGCCGAGTATGACAAGGAGACCACGAAGAAGTGACGTCGAAAACCCGCACTATAAAATTTATATATTTTTCCAATACCAAAAGTTTTAGGTAGTGCTTGTCAATGAATGGTGGTTCTCCGTCCAAAAACCAAAGGAAAAGGCAGAGCCAGAAGGACGTTGTTCATCTGTCCTTCAATGACCAGAACCCCGAAATAAGAGGCATCGGGAACCTGATATATGGGATAGGGTGGATAGCCACCTTCATGTTCGTCGTGGGCTTGTTCTCCTTTTTCGGTAGTATGGCAGCAGAGTCATCAGTCTCGGGGCCTTTACCTCAAGGGCCTACTCCGCCTATGCAGACGCTCACTGCTGCGATCGTACAGTCGTTCATTTACTCAGCAGAGGTGCTGACAGAGCTGTTCATAGTGTTCATAGCCCTGATCGTCATGCTGATATATGGAGTCTACAAAACGTACAAGGGTCTCTCCTACCTTGGCGGCTACGTGCCCTACACGGGGATTGGCAAGGCAGGGGCCGTTCTAGACGCGATCCCGCCCTTAATCTTTGTAGGGAATATACTGTTGGGGACCTCGCTCTTCTTAGTCGGGTCTAAGTATAAGAACGCCAGGCTGAAGGTCGGCGGGATTATGACGGCTATCCCGTACCCGCTACTTGTGTTCGTCGGCGGGGGGCCGATTGTCGCTTTGCTCTCGATGATGTGGTTCATAGGGCTAATGGTAGCGTACTCTGGGGGCTACTCAATCCTTAAGAAGTATTATCTCACGCAAGGTCAGGCAGGGCAAAGCTAATAGCCGTCTCAGATGGCTTAACCGACCTTGGCGACGCCCAAGGCTGACTTGGTTGGCGCTAATTTGAGCTTCCCCATTCGCATCAGACCAGTCGTAAGGAGGTCTTTCATTGACTAACATGTGTAAAAGTGCTAGGTGATGAAAAACTTATTTATTACTAAAAGATAAAAAGTGAATAATGGTAAAGTACTGTCCCAGATGTGGGTTCCAAAACCCTGATGAAGCAATGTATTGTATTAAGTGTGGATTCCCATTAACTCAACCAGTATATCAACCCACAGTACAACAGCCTCCAGTATCACCACCACCCTACCCGCAACCGCCTTCAGCCGGTGGTAAAAAGAGAGGAAGGAAGTTGGTACCAATAATTGGGGTTGCTTTAGCAATAATAGTTATTATAGCCGCCTTATTCCTCGTACCATCTCTATTTAACCACATGACTCCTACAAAGTCACAGAACTACCAAGTGGTACTAAACCTATTGAATGGCCAGCAGTACTTCGGCGTGCTCCATGTGTACCAAGGCGACGATTACGGTACACCAACAAGTCAGTGGCCGGTGTACTATGGGCCAAAAAACGCAAGCCAGTACTGGAGCCTTGCAGGCATAAGCAGCAACCAACCAGTGCTTATGATGGGTTCAACCCAATATAATATGGGCAGTGCCATGTTTTGGAATGAAACCTACAGTGGAGGCGCGGTGAAGATAATAATTATTGGTACATACTCAAGCAGTTCATCACCACTTTCTGATGGTTTCGAAATATACCTATTCTTAAACCCAACAACGTGGGGCGTAAGCCCGAAGTACAACTACTCAATACCTTACACCTCAACGGTTGGGAATGGATGGGCGTATAGTGGGTATGGGTACCCATCACCTCATGAGGATGATATTATTCTGCCCCAGAGCTCAACACAGTACATAGCGGTTCAGTGGGAACCATACTGGCAGATATTCGGTACATACCCTGATGCTACTGGGCAGTGGAACGTGTGGATTGTGAATAATACAAACGGTAATAACCCAAGCATTGGTCCAAGTCCGTCGCCAAACCTTGGTCAGCCATTCGCCGGTTGGAATGGTATTGGTACAGGTGCCTTCAAGCCTAACCCTGGTGATCGTATTAACATAACCGTGACATATAACCCGAGCGCAAACACACTCACCGGCATCGCCATAGATCTAAACACTGGGCAATCGGCAAACTTCACACTAAACCTAAACGGCTACTACACACCACCAGACAGTGGGTCTTACGTATTCGGCGTAGAAGGAATTACAGGTGCTTTCTATGCTAATTGGGCTTTGTTGTATTTGGCGATGATAGGTAATGTAAAGTCACCATTGCCTTGACCCACATATTATTCTGTGAATTCTAGCATAACGAATAGTGTAAAACCATCACACAGTGCATTACTCACTTATGTTACGGTTGCGGTAATAGTGGTTTTAGTGTTGATTATTGCGTTACTAATGGGTAGGCGCCGCAAGTAGTAGTTCTAAACAGTGGTTACCACCTTTTCCCGAAATTGAACCCAACCAAGTCTCATTCAGTGCTTGCATAAATGCCGTGCAAGTTATCCGCAACCCCCCACGTGGGATTTTTTCCCAAACGCCTTGAATTTCCGGGTTAGAAAATAAATAGGCTATGTGTGGTTATCAAGAGCCTGAAGTCTACGTAAAGCGGTTTGTTGGGTGTGCTTTATCTGGTATTGATAGTGTTCAGTTCTTTTTTGAGGAGGTGAGGTGATTGTTAGAGTTTTTTATTAGTTTGAAATCAATATGAGTGTGGTCACAGTAGTACCCGCTAAGTAAAGTATTTATATTGACAATAAAATCTATAACTAAAGAGCGTGAACTCAACTATGCATGAGAGATTATTATCTTCATTATTACTAATATTTTTACTAACACCTACGTTATTAACTCATTATTTTTTGATCGCTCTTTCAATGTCTAAACCAGTAGGAAACATAGTCAATGAGATAAATTTGGGAGAAGGAGAACCGACTTCTATACTCTATGACCCAAAAAATGGCTACACCTACGTTGGTTTTGCTGCATTAAACTATTCAGAGTCAGGAATTTACGTTATCGCTAACTACACAGAAGTATCGAAAATTCCAACTTTGCCTCCACCTAGAATCATGTGCTATAATCCGCAGAACGGAGATGTTTATGTAGATCTTGGTTCGTCAATAAGTGTTATAGATGGGACTACCATAGTTAGTAACATAACTCTAAACGGTAGTATTTCTACCATGTTATATGATCGGCTAAACGGAATTCTTTATGTAAGCGTTAATTCGTTTACAAATGATAGTACTATTAATGAAATATATGCTATCAATGTAAGTAATAACATGATTATAGGTCACGTGATTATAGGAAATTTGAGTAGTTATAGCATGGTACTTGATCCATCGAATGGTTACATCTACGTGTCGCGCTACAGTTCTATAATAGTTCTTACTCCTAATTTAGAGATTGTAGGAACTATAAATGTTAATACTTCTGTCTTATCCATGCTTTATGACCCCGTTAACGGATATATATACGCATTTGGCATAGGATATAATGGCCTAGGAGATTTAGTTGTTATCAATCCCTCGAATAACTCTGTAATAGGATTCTTACAAAACATTAGCGGTCAATACATTTTATTCTCAAAGCCCTTGTTGACGTATAACCCGAGTAACGGTTACGTATATGTGGTAAGTGGAAATTACATAAGTGTAATTTCTTCTAATAATTTGGTGGCTGAGATTCCAATAGGATCGCTAACTTTTGCTGTTACTTACTCCCCTGAAAATAGCTACGTTTACGTAAGTGCTGATGGGATGATCTCTGTTATAGACCCCGAGTATAATTACGTGATCAGTAATCTCACCGCACCTAATAACTTACAGAACTCTCTAATGACTTACGGTAACGGTTACATATACGTTGCAGATTTTTTAACAAACTACACAAACTACATTACACAAGTTATAATAATAGGAGTTCAGAGTGCGCAAAAAGAGGAAGGATCACTTGTAGTAAACGTTTACAATTATACTCTCGGTTCTCCAGTAGTAGGAGGGATAACGTACGGACTTCTAATTAATTCTGAAAACCAAGTAGTTGAAAAGGCTTATATTAACAGTTACTCACAACTTGTGTTCACTAACGTGACTCCCGGGCAGTACGTTGTAGATGTATACCATATTCCTAGTTCTGGGATGAACATCACCGAATATTGGGGCAACATTACGGTGAATGTGACCTCATTACCTTATACGGTAAACTTTATCAGGAATGCTCCCATAATATATAGTTTAAACTATACTTTAGCTAACGGAATGTACAATATAAATGCAGTAATTTATAATCCTAGAAACTACTCTATTGAGGCTATTGTTTACTTCTATACTCCTTCGTCCTTGATACCTGCTTCAATTGAAAGGTATCTAGCCCCCGGTTACAATTACTTCAGTTTGGGAATCCCTTCCGGTACCCCGTACGTAGACGTCGTGGTTTCAGCATACTTAAGTAACTACTTGGGAACACCAATACCAACTGACGAAAAGGTCCTTAGATTCGTGACGGAAACGCCGATCGAGCTTAACCCTATTCCGTATTTTTACAATTCCTCCGCTATGGGTGCTGTATACTTGAACTTCACTCAAGCTGAATTAGAATTGTTCATGCCCCCCGTTATGTTGGGTAATCTTTCTATCCCGGGCATACTTGACTTTAACAATATGAGTTATTTCGCTCACACATTAGAAGGTCCTTACGTATTCAACACTACTTTAGGTAGTTGGAAGGTATACGGGTTCACTTTCATAGCCCTACCTACATATAATAACGGGAGTGTAGTGAACTCAACCTATATGCTTCAGAAGACTATGATAATAGCTTATAATGGAGAAAAAGTGATAGTCCTACTTTACTACCGCAACTTAGCACCAGTTCCGCTAGAACTTAATCAATATTGGAGCCATATACATAAGGGTGTAGACGGACTATATTTCACAGTCCTACCAAACTTGTTTAACCCGTATGTCAAAGCGACAGAACAAGTAATTCAAGATGCGTACTATATTGACGGTAAAACTTCTTTATACATTAATGGGAATTATTTAGGGAAGCTGGACTCTTTCGGACTTTGGCAAGTCCTCCCGGTAGGGCCTATAACATTAATAGATAACGTAAGTGGGTGGGATATTCAGCTGATCCCGATAAATAATTTATCTACTACTCAACAAATCCAGTTAGTCACTAACGGCTTTTCCATTGACAACGTTACTATAGCCAATTCTTTCCTTAACATTCAGCACGCAAAAATAACCCTTCTGCCTAATCAGTCAGCACAATATGTATACTCGATTGGAATTAATACTCAATCGCCGAATTACACCGAGATTAGTGGAATTCTCAGTTACCTTATTCAAATTGCTAGCTCTTCCGTACCGCATAATACCACACCACAAACTTTGTCTTCCTTGAGCGTTAAAGTGTTTAATGTTCTTGGTAGGCTTGCCACCACAGTGCCTGGTGTTGTCCTTGGGGTCCTCTACAATTCCTCTGGTTTTAAGGAGGTTGTGTACATGAATTCAAGCGGTTACTTGAACTTTTACAATGTGCCTCCGGGAACCTACACTCTTGAGGTTTACCACTACCCGAACATTGGGCTTAACCTCACGGAGTATTGGGGAGGCATGACGGTGAATCTCCAGCCTGGTAGTAACTTCGTCACCTTCTATAGGCATGAGCCTTGGATTTATAATCTACAAGTCTCGGCTAGCAATCGGGAGATTGTGGTCACGGTAACTGCCAACGGTACAGTGACTAGCCCGACTCTGGGTGAAATAGAGCTCTGGGTCACCAATAATCCCTCCCTCGCTAGTCCCTACAGCCCATCCAAGGTGTTCAACGTCACCATAAACCCGGGACTCAACACGTTCAACTTCACCTACCCAGTCAGCCAAGCAGGCACCTACTACGTCTACGCCGCAGTGCTCACCCACATCAGCATATACACTGTGACTGACCAGTGGAACTGGACAGCAACCACAATCATACAACCGCCCACAACACACATTGAGGTTTATTCTCAATTCGTTAAGTACTTCTACTCAGGCTTTAACCTAACTGATAGGTTCTTCGTGGCTGCCCCAAGCATAAACGGTAATCAACCCTCAAGCGTCACCGGGTACATTGGGGGGTCTAACGTCACGTTAAGCTTCACCTATAACACATCAAGTGGATATTGGGTGAGTAATGAGGTGAATATGGGTGGGTTAAAACCCGGTAGTTACGAGTTAACAGTCTACGCAGTGTATGGTAACAACAACGTAGTAGAGGGCACATACAGCATAATAGTACTGGAACCACCACCCATAGTATTAGCAATACTGTACAACATACCTATCCCCGACCAGGCATCTGAATTGAACCTAAGCAAGTTAAGTGGGTTCAGTATACCATTGGATATTGGGTATGAGTGGAGCCTTGAAAAGAACATTACCGGCCTGTTCAATAACACGTATGAAATAAAGGCAAAAGTAATCCTAAAGTATGAGCTTGAGCAGAATATTCCAGTTAATTACCTCTCCGGTAACTATAGTATATTGCTCGAGTACCCCATACCCGTGACATTGGACTCAAATGGTACTGTAAGCATTGCTGGCAGTATAAGTAAAAACTTGGTACTTCGATTCGGGCCTGCCGATGCGGCATTCACGATAGGTGGTAGTGCCCAGGGAAACCTAGCGATAAGTAATTACCAGGTTTTGCTTCAGAGCATAGACGCGTCGGCATTTTTATCAGCCTACGGCACTTTCAATGTCCCAACGCCATGGGGTATTTCTATAGATGACATAGGGGCTGTCGGCGCTACTGTGTCAATATCACTTGGTGCAAGTGCCCATGTAAAAGCCGTACTCATTCCAGCTAATAACCCAAATAGTACAATACCACTAGCCTTTGAGAATGTATCCGGCAACGTGTTCATACCCTTCGGTATCGAGGGCTCACTATCTGCCAACATCTTTGGATTTGGAGCTGCCGGCGGTCTCCAGGGTGCAGCGGGCGTAGGCTTCCTACTGCAACCAAACGGTTCATCACTTTTAGAAAGCCCTGGTGGTGCAATGGTTGGTGAGGTTAATGCGTTCGTAGTCGCCAACTTAATAATATTTAATTACCAAGGTAGCTGGACTATTCTTGGCCCAGGTGTTCTCTATGAGTGGGGTTCCGTGCCTAATAGTGATATTGCATCGTTTGAGGATGAATTGCAGCAGGCCGCCCAGCAGTTCCAGCAGCAAATACTCGGTTCCGATTGGGTTAATGGCTCAACCTTCGGTATCATAACTAACAATACCCGCTTTGGCTACGGGTACTCAATAACCAACTACAATGGTTTGGTTTATATCTACTACACTGAGTTGATGCCGAGTGGTGTGGCTGTTATTAAGGGTTTAGTATTCAATGGGACTACGGCGGTGAAGGCACCGTTGCCGGTTTTTAATGATTTGGGTGAGGGTAGTCCGCTTTTGATCACGTTGAGCAATGGCTCGTTGATGATGATTTGGGGTGGTGTGCCTATGGGGCATTACGGCCTCAACAACCTAACAATACTCCTACAAGCCTCGGTACTACACGGCAATACTTGGGGGCCAGTGGTTAATCTAACAACAAGCGGTGATGCAATGAGCTACGCCAGCGACGGCAAGTACATATACCTAGTCTATGAGCCTAAAGTGACACTCACATATAACAACACGATACTTGAGGAGTTGACGCCGACTGGTGTTGTTGTTAGGGCGTTGAGTATTCCACGTGTTGTTGGTATTACTGGTGCTTGGAATGGTTTGGTCATTGTTCAGTTCATAAACGGCACCTACGCCCTAGTTAACATGAATACTGGAGTGGTTGAACCAATTTATGCGAGCATTGCCGGCTTCAGTAGTGACCTACTCTACCACTTCTACAATGGAACATTAACGGTGGTTAACGGTACGCAGAGGTTGGAAATAAGCCTACCGATTTACGCATACGCATTCCCAGTGGTATGGAGCCATGGGTTGGTCATAATAGCCTGGAGGCCGGGCTTGTTAAGCGTATTCAACTGGAACGGCACAGTGTTACAGCCGATTAGCAACTACACCACGGCGTTCACAATAATCCCTAGGGCATCAATCATAGACAACACGCTGTACCTGACATGGTTTGGGCTAATGAATACTACGAATGGCCATGGTACAATATACATGGCAATACAACCATTACCACACCCAACAAACCAATCCACAACCACCACGACAACTACGGTTAATGTGACCACTACGACTAGTTCAGTGAATACATCAACCACTTCGGTTACTACAACCACTACAAATACTACCGAAATAACGCAAATCCCAGTGGGACCATCGGCACCAATAGTTCAGTCTAATAATAACAACTTCAACATGTTACCAATTTTAGTATTGGTTATTTTGGTTGTAGTGTTAGCAGTTATAATAATTCTTTATAAGAGATTAAAGTAATTTTTTCCTCCTCTCTTTTCTCTTACTATCTAGTTTATTTATTATGTCTTCTTTGTCGTGAAGAAAGTGTTTAGGAGTTCTATTAATTCTAGATATAATAAGGTCATTGGCGGGTCCCTATGAAGTCATAAGGAGCAGCGAGTCAAAACCCCCAGCGTCCTCATGTTTTTCAGTCTAACTTACTCTGATAAGGATATAAGCTTGTGGAAGGAGTGTCAGCCTTTGCACCATCCTAGACTTCTCGGCAATTATCTAAGACTTTTGAAAAGGACTGAAATTAGTAAGGATTAGAGCACTGGGTTTAATACTTTCAAAGTATTGTTCTCCCTTTCCCGAGGGGGGTCTACATTTAGGTTAAACTCGCCTTGTAGTTTAACTTAATCACAAGTTAAACTTTAGTAATCGTTAAACGAAATACCATTTATGGAGGTAAAAGTTCATAAGAAAGGGATTATAGTTATCCCCACTGAGGTTAGAAGAAGGTTCAATATTAAAGAGGGTTCTGTCATAGAGCTAGAAGTTAAGGGTGATAAGATTATTTTAAAACGTAAATTAACCCTCTTGGACGCATACGGCATAGATAAAGAGATGGGAGATTCTGCTGTAAAAGAGTTGGAAAAGCTGAGGAAACGGGAAGTTGAGAAGGAAAATTCTGCTTGATACAAGTTTTTTCCACGTATATTTTTCCGGGCTTAATGAAGAGGTTAAGAAAGCTGTGGAGGAGGTTTATACGAGTAAGGGTATAGGTTATACTCTAGACCTTAATTTAGCGGAGTTCCTTTATACTTATGGCAAACTTAAGGGGATAGAAGCAAATGTTAGACTCTCCTTAATCCTGAATTCCCCAATAAAGATTGTCAGTACTAATAAGGAACTCGCTTTAAGGGCCGGTGAGCTCAAAGTTAAATACCAAAACCTTTCCATAGTGGATTGTTTTCTAGCAGCCTTTGCTGAAAAAGAGAATGCTGCAATATACACTACGGACTCTGAGATTGGAAAAGTCTATAAAAATACAATAATTCTACATAGAGGAGAAATATCCCGAGTGTGAATAAACTTCTTTCCCGAGGAAAAGTTGTTATACCGGAAGCTCCCCTTCAGGAAAGGGCGGTACTAGGATAGGAGGAATAACGATATTGAAGACGTTGATGAGTTTAGGGTTTGCTGTACAGAGGCTGATTATCACCGATATTAGGGAAGAAGCATAAGGTAAAGCAAAAGAGTTTTCAAAGCAAGAACTAAAAACGGAAGTTAATACATTTAAATTAGACGCTAAGGAGGGTTACAAATTAGGCGTTAAAGCTGACCTCGTTCTAATGTACGGTAATTCTCACAATAGTTTCTCTGCCTTTGACATTGCTAAGTTTACTATCTCCTCTAAGATATCATAGAAGCAAACTGGTATTCTTATATTCAAGGTCACAACATGCTTTATGACTTTATAATAACTTCTGGTTATAAACACGTGCTCCCAGAAAAAAGGTTGCAATATCCATACATGAGGGATATGACGAGTATAACGGTACTTTTAAGAGGATATTTGTAGACTTGGACTCGGAAAGGAGGACTGAAATTAATTTGAGGTATTGGGACTTCGGAGAAATTATTGGCCTTGCAAAATTTTCTTAAAAGATGTGGGAATTAATACTGACGGAGAGACATAGAGGAGTTATATTATGACGTAACCCCTTAAGCGACATAATCTCTGTTCTGGTATAAAGGGTTAGTAGACTTTCTCATAAAATCAAGACTATTGTTTACATAACTAACAACTAATCTTGAAAGTAATCATAAATAGTAATTAGCAAAATCGTCTTTTTAATTAACGTTAATTTTTAGCTGTAGACCAGGTAAATTAATTACTGATCACTATGAAGTATTAGGTAATTCTACAGATTTCGACACAATAAATGTGTGATTATTGGTATCAAATCTGGTAATATATGGTTTTTATTAAGATAGAACTAAGATCGATTAACAACAGTACATTTTCTTTAGCACCAAGAGTTGTCTTTAAATACTAAACGTTGGTAGAATGGTAGTGTCGTTAACGGGTCACCTATTATTACTCTAACTTGCGAACAATACACTGAACCGTCTATTTGGTACTCAATACTGACAATAGGTGACGGTATGTTACAGCTTAACTTGTTACATGGGAGTTGGTCACTAAGCCAAACCGTAGTTGTCATGTTAGTATGCTAACGTAATTTTTTGATAAAACGAAGAGCAAAATAAGAAGTATTAGCATGTTTTAATCTGTTTATTAGGAGCTATAAACCTTTTTACTGTTAGACATGTAAGCATCTCAGGTAATTGCTAACCCTTTGAAAAATAAGAAAGGACATTAATCTAGTCTTACTAGAAATAAATTAAAAAACTTAATACCTTATAGAAAAGATTTGTTATTCAGTGATGACGATTGGGTTGCCTACTGCTACCAATGGGTAATCAAGATAGCTATATGTCGGATACCATTTGCCCACCTTTGGTGAATAATTAACGTTTGGTGCGTTATAATACACTAAATATCCCTTTGGCGTGGTGCCGCTCATTAGCTGCTCTATTTGGGACTGAGTTAGCACAGAAGGATATACAATTATGTCGCTTATAGAACCGTTAAATGGGTACCACTGGTAATTTGTCTGAGGCCACTGCTTAGTAAATGCTATGCCCACGAAGTTATACTTATACGGACCAATTTGACCAAATAGGGAGGAAGCGTTAGTATAAGTGCTATAGAACTCTCCTATCAACTGCCCATTAATGTATCCCGCAACATACGTACCGCTGTCATTAGTCCATTCTTCAAACACGATACAGTAAAAACCTGGCTGCGGTATCGCAACTGCCATAGCCGCTTCTCCTCCGTTAGGAGTAGGTATGGAATTACCTACACCGGTCTCTAGAAACGTAAACCCACCAACTGAGTTAATGTCAGCGATAATCAGTTGACCATCACTCATGTACACCAGAGGTGACCAACCTGAATAGGGAGTATTGAAGGGGAGGGTGTTCTTAGATAAGCCGATTATTACACCTTGAGTGTAAGGGGTTAAGTAAGCTCTGACAGCTATTGTTTCAGCGTCATATTTCATTGCAACATAGTTAAAGAGTCCTACAGTAATGTTTCTTCCATTAACAGTTATGTTAAATTCAGGGGTTATAAAGTATTGGTCTATTCCGTTAAAGGATATTACTGAGCCCGTATAAGATAGGGGTGAAATAGGCGTTTGAGTAGTTGTACTTGTCGTATAAGGGGGCACTACTGATGTAGATGAAGTCACTGTTTTTGGATATGTAGTTACAACGGGTATGGTAATAACGTTTTTACTTATAGGCTTGTTCAAAAATGGAGGGTGGAAGAAAACTGCTACAGCAATGATAACTATAACAGCTATTATTACGCCTAATATTGGAAGACTACTCTTCTTCTTAGGATAAGTTGGAGGATAGTAAGGAAGGTTCGATTGAGGACTAGGTTGAAAAGGCTGTTGCAGTGGGAATCCACATCTCACACACTGTATGGCCCGATCGTTATTTACATACCCGCATCTAGGACATACTTTTAACATATAATTAGAGCTAGAATTTTAATTATATAAATTTTTCTTTCTTTAAACACATTGAGGAAATTATATCATAATCTGATAAGGAAATTATGAAGTGATATTATATTTCTTACTATGATGGATAACTTTCATTAGCTAACATTAGGAGAGTGTTTATAGTCATAATAAGTAGAGAAGGAGTACATATTTAATTACTTAACACTTCACTGGAGATAAGTCTAAAAATCATAGAGTGTATGTAACCGTGATGTAAATAATTCTTTGTTTAGATTTTTGACCATGCTACAAGGCTTAAATAAAGTTTAAAAAATTATTATGTTAAACTTTTTCTATTTGAACGTACACGTTATTAAATACGCTGAGATATACTATTCCCCAATTCCAGTAAGAGTTCCCAGTTCCTGCATTAACTTCCGTCCAATAATTACCTTCATGAGGGACTGTAAAATTAGAGTACAAAGGTAGAGTCAGCGTTATTGTACTTGATGTATTGAGATCTACAACTTCAGCATAGATTGTATTATTGTACCCGTCATATGTGACTTTCATCTCGATTAGATCACCTGGGCTAAGACCCTCTATAAACCCGTTACCTCCTCCACCAACTAGCAGTTTAATATCGCTCTCGTTTACAATGCCGTTAGGCGAGGGGTGAACTACCCAAACATTAAACTCTCCAGTAGTCCATGGGTCTCTGGCTACATTCCAATAAGGCTCCCATTGTACAACTATGTATGGAGTCATGGAATAAGGATAGTATATTTCGCCGGAAAGTTTGACCTCCCATCCCTGCATACCTACGTTTAATAACTCATTTGTGTAGTATGCTGTATTGTTAATTAAGGGTTTAGGTGGTGTTACAAATAGCATAATTGAGTACCCGTCAGCAGGATAAGGTTGTATAAATCTTGCACCGCCATGAGAAAAAGTCCCTATGACCATTACTGTATAATTCCCACCAGTATAATAAATCCCTGTGGTGTTTGCCACTAGTGCCGCTGCAACATGGTATTCGGCGGGAACTATCTGTAAGACTCCTAAATCTAAAGACAAATTACCCCAATACTGAGCGCTACCTGGTGGGTAAACCTTAATTAAGTCACCTTGCTGTATAAAGTACAAGAAACTATAATTTATGAACAGTTGAGGATCTCCTACATTGCCGAACATTAGCATACCGCTAGCGTTGGTGCTATTTAAGAGCGTGACTTTGTAACCGTTACCCAAAGTAGTGGTAAGTGCATTATATATGTCAATATTGTTAGGGGTTGTTCCATAAGATACTTTAGTTTGCGTTTGCGTTACCGTAACTGTTGATGTGACGGTAGAAGTCAGGTATATGGTTGATTTCGTCGTTGAGACACACGTATTTGTAACTGTTGATGTGACGGTAGAAGTAACGGTAGAAGTAGAGGTAGAAGTAGAGGTAATTGTATTTAGCTCAGTTAACGTCACGGTCTTAGGGGTCTCACGAAATATTATAGGATATAGAAAGAATCCAGCTACAGCAAAGATTAATAATACGACTACTACTATTCCCATTACGAGAGAATTACTAGCTCCAATTCCGATTAGTCTATACTTCATATTATCGCTAGATTTTCCAGTGAATGGAGAGATATATAAACTTTATGGGTTCTTTAGGCTTTGTGGGAAGAGATCATAAACGGGTAATACCCTCTTACTAAATAAGCTAATACTACCTTCTTTATACAAGATATGATAAAAATTCGCTATCTGATGCATCGCCTAAAGACTTGTAGATATATCTTATTAAGTCTAATCGTGGTAAACTTTATATATACCTAATTTTATTCACAAAAAGATTTTATATTACTAAAATGACAAAATTCTACGTTTATGATATCGAACTCCTTCTAATTTTATTGTTTATTTAATTAAATATATAGAAATAAACAAAATTATTTTCTTAAAAATTTCAATATAAGGTCATTAAAGCAACTTCACTAGTTATGTCGATTTATGTAACAAGGATATCTCTGAAGGTTAAGACCCGTTTTCAGTTAATGGTATTGACGTAAAAGATTATGACATTCTCGTTGCTGTACAGAATTCGAAAGAGTTCAGTTAAGACAACATGGGAATTACTATAGAGAGAACTGAGTATACCGAGTGGAAGGGTAGAACTTCTCGGTGAACTTTTTCGACAAGCTCAGGAGGACTTTAGGGATATGTCTTGGTGAAAAACTTCAAGCTAATGTTGACCAAGGAATACATTTTATCTAATCAGCCAAATATTTCAGATGACTGAGTGTAGTAATTAATGATCGCGATAAGTTTTGAAGAGATGTTATATTGTAATTTTTCTGCATATTTAACGATTTATTCTGTTAATCACATCTATATTCCTAATAATAATGAAAGGTTTAATAGTATTCGAATATTCGTAGAAGCTGATTTTATGATCTAAAATACAAAAGACTTTCTAGAGAGGGGAGCTTCCGGTATAAAAACTTTCCTTGAAAATCGAGCATAGTCCACACTACTTACGCCATGGAACCTGCTTTACTCACTAATGTTAAACTGCTTATTATAGTACAATTAATTTATCTTTTGATACGTCTATTCCTGCAACTGGGGGCCTCCACTTACACTCACCCTTATGTTTTATTCGGGCTTTTTGCCCAACTTCCGGTCCGAGTTGGAGGCGGCCAAGCTCCCCGGCAAGCTTTAAGCCCAAGGAGCGTCACGGCCTGAACCCCAGTCAGATCTGTATTACACAGATCTGACTAATATGTTTTATATAAGGAAGTCAGTTACTCATGCAATCTCCTTCAGACATATACTCTATGCACCGTAATAATTAGGTCTCGAAAATTTTCTTAATTAGTAATTAAAAACTAGTTATGACTTATTTATGGTTGTTAACAGCCTTATGAAAATTCGCTTAGGGAGAGAAATTCCATTTTGATGTTTTTATCAGCTTTAACTATTTGCATAAACCGGAAATTGAGTAGGTGAATTATTTATAATAGCTGTTACTATAATTCTATACTGTCTACCTGGCACTATTGGAATAGATCCGAAATTTACAGTCACGTTAGTGATCTGGTTAGGTTGAATGAAGTTCGGTGTTATTGTTGTAGTAGTATTACCACTGTCTTCTATTCTTGCGCTTATTAACTGGGCGGGTTGAGAGGAGTACACTTGGAACGTTAAACTGCCATCTGGCCTTAACATGGCGAAGGGACCGGTTTGGTAAATTGGCAGTGGAGCTTGAGGACTCATTGGTTGGCTAGATTGAGGGAGAGGTGGCTGTTGTCCAGGAAATTGTTGTGAGGCTGGTTGGTAAGGCAAAGAAGGCAGATTCTGAGGTTGTGAATTAGGCTGGTATTGTGGCTGCGAGTAAGGCATCCCACTGGGTTGAAAAGTACTTTGCTGATAAGGTTGAGGTGAGTAAGGTTGTTGTCCCATTGATAATTTGTTTATTATTTTCCCTAGTCCTATAAAGTTCAAAATATAGCCTATGAAAGGTAAGAAGATAGTCAATATACCTCCTACGCTCACTAAGCTTTCATTGTACCTATTACCTACTCTGTAGAATCCTATTGCAGTTAAAATTATACCGACAAAGTATATTGGCATACCTAATACCAGTCCAACAAACGATAAGATCAGAAAAATAGGATTGATGGCGAGTATTCCTATCGGGAATAATATAAATACTATGTACCCTATAAGTAATAACAGCCCTCCGCTAGCCCCTATTCCTGCCTCTGGGAAAACTGACTTAAGGTCTCTAAATCCGTCCCTAAGCTTAAAGATTGCAATAAGCCCTAATATTACGCCCACTAGAGGTAATATCCCCATTAATACTAGTGTAGTTATTGCGGTTATTGCACCATTAGAAGCTAATGATGAATTACCCGACGCTAAACCTTCCACTGCTAAAGATGCTGAACCGAATAGCACTCCTACTCCTATAAAAATCCCAATTAAAATTAGTATCGGAGTTATAATCAAGATTAGACTTGCACTCTTTAGCCTTTTTAATGCTTCTATTTCAATATAGCTCATAGATAATATATCTTTATCAAGATATTTATAAGCATTTCCATTCAGATTTTATTAAAAATACAATCGTAAGAAGAGGAAGAGAAAAAATCATGGCTGAGATCTACCTTCGATATAGATGATGCGGTTTCCCTTTATTTATACAGCAGTTATGGGACTTTAACGTAACTTAAAGATTTTCATCAGCCCCGGCGGTCCACCTAAATAACGTTCAACAAACCTGAGGAACGCCTCCACGCTCCTCAGGTTCAGCTCCCCTATCA
>NZ_JBBHKS010000004.1:0-56802 GCF_037389975.1 Stygiolobus sp. CP859M
AGCAAGGGGAAGCTATTGCGTCTCTTCAAGAGACTGTTAATCGACACACATTAGCCATTGAGGGGCTTCAAGAAGCTGTTAAGAAGCAAGGGGAAGCTATTGCGTCTCTTCAAGAGACTGTAGATAGGCATACAGAAGCAATCAAGTCTCTTCAAGAAGCTGTTAAGAAGCAAGGGGAAGCTATTGCGTCTCTTCAAGAGACTGTTAATCGACACACATTAGCCATTGAGGGGCTTCAAGAAGCTGTTAAGAAGCAAGGGGAAGCTATTGCGTCTCTTCAGCAAACCGTTAAAAAACACGGGGAAGCAATAGAAGCGTTGCAAAAGGCGGTGCTTAGATTAGGTAGAGAGGTTAAGAAACTCTCAGTTGAAGTAGGTAGTTTTACAAATAGAGCTGGGAAAGGTATGGAGAAAGCGATGTTGAAGCTTTATAAGAAGGCATTAGAACTTCACGGGGTTGACCCAAGGAGAGTTGTTCACGGCTTTATCACAGATGACGAAGGGGTAATTGAGAAGGGTAAAGTGTTTGAGGTTGATTTTTATGAGACGAATGATTATGTTTATGTATTTGAGATAAAGAACTTAGCTGATAAAGGAGCGTATGATCAGATCATCATTAGGAAGAAATTATTCTCTACCAAGTACAAGAATAAGAAAATAAAAATATTCTTAGTAGCAAATTTTGTTGATAAGAATGTAAAGAAAAAGTTAGAAGAAGAGGGAGTAGAAATTATTGCCTCTCATGTTATTAAGTGATTAAAAGCTTTATATTTGACCTTTCACGAGTCTTTCAACATTTTCCTAAAGGCAACACATGATTAACGTTGCTTCAAATACTGACTAGAATCTATGTGACTAGTGTCTTTATTCTATAAAGCGTGTGGCTATTAAATAGCTTAAGTAAACTTCATTGCAGAATACTCTTGCGAATCTGGCTGGAGACCATCCGAGAGTCCCACCAAAATCTTCTCTAATCTTATATCGTATAAATTCCCTCTTTTTTACTGATAAAGAGAGCCAAACGTCCTCATGCGAATTTATGAATGTAGGGTCCAATACTTCTCCTTTTTCCGCAAAGGACTTAGGAATTACAAAGAAACTCCCTACATTATAAAACGAAGTAATCTCCTCTCCTATTATTCTTTTTAAAGCCCCCCTTAATGGACCCAATTGTGATTCCATTATAGCCAAATAGGGTGTATCAAATTTTTTCCAAAACCTAGCGTAAGCTTCTCCTTGCACGACTATTACGTGATTTCTGGTTATTTTACCGAACTTTACCATCATCTCGGGAAAGTAATCGGCTATCCTGAACAAGTACATCTTATAAGAATGGTATTTACCCTTATCAGCGTAAACCAATTCAACGTCTTTCCTATTTAAGGTAGATAGTTCATCTACCAATACTTTGCTTTCATCTACCTTATAGACATCGTCATTAGATACTACTATCCATGAAGGAGAAAATTTTTCTAAGGCGTATTTTACCCCCGCATTTACACTCCTAGCATAGTTAAAGTATTTTCCTCCAGATATCACAAAGATAATTTTGAGACCGTTAAAAACCGTTAAAGCTCTTCTCTGATATTCCTCATTTATACTCGGAATTACTACTACGACTTCACTGTCCCCTTTTTCACTCTCCTTTATCTTAATATCCGTTATAGGTCTGTTTTTCATCCATGTTATTAACTCTTCTCTGTTCTTGAATTGCTCATAAAATTCTAATACCTCTCTATAGTCCTCACTGTGAAATTTCGTCTCATCTACCACTCCTAATCACACTCCTTGAAAAGACTCTATAAAATAATGCATAATATATAAACATCGAAAGGGAGTAGAGGAAGTCTTCTATAGGTATAGTGGTTACTCTTATACCGATTATTGCACCCTTACCGTAAATCACTACTGGTAGTGAGGTAAGAAAGTAATCAAAGACGAGAAAAGGTACATAAGTAGTTACTATAAACAACCAAAATGATAAAGACCTAAGCATATCTGGGTCTAGAAACGACGAAAGAAGAATCGCCAAGCCAAGGTAAATCAATACCACGAAAGTGTAACTGTGAGTAAAAAATAGAATACTAGACAAAGCTATAGACCCCCCCAGTAAAGTAAAGACTCCCCTCTTAATGTGTAACTTAGTCTTTACCTTTAAATCATAAATCTCATAAAACACTAACGAACTAAACGGGACTACGAAAAAGAACTCTATCTCTTCTATGGGTAAGTCAATTACTCTAAAAGGCAAAACATATTCAGGGTTAAAGCCCCATGTACCTATTTTCACGGCAATGAAGTCCCATATCAGGTAGAGTAATGCTGTAAGGCTTATAGCAGATAAAATAGCTCCGTAAGACCTTAGTCTTCTCGTCCAAGGTATTATCGTGAACACTACACCGGGTAGTAAAATCAATAAGTCTATTTCCTCATAAGCGAGATGTTTGAGAAATATCTCCAAATCGGAACACCTAATGCATTTTCTATAGCCCTCGTGATTATTTTATTTTTCCTCGGCTTAACTTTTGTTGAGTAAACCACTAGAGGCGACTTATATATAACCTTAGCCGTCCATTTATACATATCGTTAGCCGTCTTTATCGGGATAAGGTAACGGTACGGAATGTATTTATACCCTTTTTCTGCTTCTTTCACCCAGTCGAAGTACAATTTTATTAAGTTCCTCATCATACTTTCAAACTCCTTGGTACGCTCCTTTACTTCCTCCTCCTGCAGAGAAGATAGACTGAATTTTCTTAGTATTTCAGTCGGTATGTACTGTCTGTTTAAAATTAGATCCTCCTTTATGTCTCTAATAAAGTTAACAAACTGCATAGTTTTTCCTAGTATCTTAGCGTAAGGCTCAGCTTCTCTATCTAGGTTCAGTATCCTGCTCATCATTAAGCCTATAACCTCAGCGGATCCGTACATGTACTCTTCTAACTCTTCCATTGTTTCGTACCTCTTCTTGTAGATGTCCATTTCCATAGACCTCAGAAAACTGTCAGCCCAAGACTCTTCAAATTGTTTTTCTCTCTCCAGTTTTACAAAATTATCTATCACCAAATCTTTAGACTTCCCCTCCCTTCTGGCACGATAAAACTCCTCAACGAATTGATAAAACTTCTCCACCTCTTGCGGGATCGAATCTACGTAATTATCCGCAACTCTTACAAAGGCATAAAGCCTGGTTACATCCTTTCTAACTCTAGGAGGGAAGAAGAGGCTACTATTGAAGTACGTAGTACTACCCTTTTTAAATATCTCCAACAGTTTTGAATCAACGTAAAGGTGATCGTTTTCATTTTTCAAAACATAAAGCACCAACTTAAACTCTGTTAAAGAAGTTAAGATTATTTGTATTAAGTATTAGGACACACTCTTATTTTATTCTTAACGAAGATTATTTTATGATACCATTAGTCTACTTACTTGTGGGGATCACGACTTTTATAGCTATGGAATTCGTCGCGAGACTAATGCATAAATATTTGATGCACGGGATACTTTGGAGTATACACAAAGACCACCACTACCCTACTTCTTCCGCTTTTCAGAGGAATGACCTTTTCGGGTTGATATTTGCAGGGATATCAATTTACTTGATCATCGAGTGGATGATAGGTGGGAACCTAATGTATTTGGCTATCGCTCTGGGGATGACCGGTTACGGTATAGCATACTTTACAATTCACGACATGATTATACATAACCGTCACTTAAGGTTAAGGAAAAAAGCAATGAAAAACAGTTTATTAAGGACTTTAATAGAAGTCCACGACGTGCACCACAAAGAAGGAAAAGGTAATTGGGGATTCCTATTCGTTATCCCGGGAATTGATAAGATACCCAAAAAAGAAGGTGTTAGGGCTCAATGAGAGCTGTAATAGTAGGTGGAGGTTTTTCCGGTCTAGCTACGGCGTCTCTTTTGTCTAGGCAAGGCTTTGAAGTAACTCTAATAGAAAAGAACAACTCTCTGGGAGGCAGAGCTAGGGTATTGGAAGAAAAAGGGTATAAATTTGACATGGGGCCCTCTTGGTACTTAATGCCTGAGGTGTTTGACTGCTTATTCTCGTCAATCGGAAAGAGAAGACCCTACGACCTCGTTAAGCTTTCTCCTTCCTTTAAGCTCACAATAGACTGGAAAAAGGATATAGTAATATACCCCGACTTAGATGACAATAAGGAGGAGTTGAATAAGATCGAAAGTAATGGTTTTGAGAAAATGGAAAAATACGTAAACTACACGCGGTACATGTACAAAGTGGCCATGGAGAAATTTCTATATAGAGAATACAAGAGTATCGGAGACCTTTTCACAAGAGAGGTTATGGGAGAAGCATTAAAATTAGGACTTTTTAGTAGTCTGGAGAACTTTAACAGGAAGTTCTTCCAGTCGGAGGACATGTTAAAACTCACTGGATTCGCTTCCGTATTTTTAGGCGGTTCTCCAGATGTAATACCCGGTCTTTATGCGTTAGTGAACTATCCGATATTCGGTCAAGGCGTGTATTATCCTAAAGGTGGGTTCGGGAAAGTAGCTGAGAGTTTGGTAGGAAATTATGAAGTTAGATTGGGAGAGGAAGTGAGGGGCTCAAAAGTAGTAAACGGTAAGATTCACAGTGTGAAAACTGATAAAGGGGAAGTTGAAGGTGATGTTTTCGTATTTTCAGGTGACTACAAGTGGTTAGATCAAAACGCCTTACCGGTGGGTTATTCTAACTACGACCAAAATTACTGGAACACGAGGGTTTACGCACCATCTGCCGTTTTAGCTTTCGTTGGAATAAGGGACAGTATAGACGAGCCCCACCACCACATAGTGATCAAAGGGAATTGGAAAGAACACTTCTCCTCAATCTTTAACGGCTCTCCCCTTCCTGAGGAGTTATCTTACTACGTTAGTATTAGAAGTAAGAGCGAGGAAGGTCTAGCACCAGAAGGCGGTGACTCACTGTTCTTTTTAATCCCTCTTCCGCCCGGGTTTAGGGGAGATACGGAACACATAGCAAGAAGGATAGTTAATGAGTACCTGAGCAAACACGGTGTTAAGGACGTCGATTACATGAGGTTTTTCACCCCCAGTGACTTTGAAGTAGAATATAATGCGACTCTAGGTACGGCATTTGGTTTAGCTCACACG
The DNA here is from genome assembly GCF_037389975.1 of Stygiolobus sp. CP859M. Taxonomy (NCBI): domain Archaea; kingdom Thermoproteati; phylum Thermoproteota; class Thermoprotei; order Sulfolobales; family Sulfolobaceae; genus Stygiolobus; species Stygiolobus sp. CP859M. The sequence goes on from NZ_JBBHKS010000004.1 coordinate 5,143, forward strand.
CTATCACAGACCGCATTATTCAGACCGGCGTTTAGGAACAGGAGGATACAAAACTTGTTCTACACGGGACAGTACACTCACCCCGGTATCGGTGTACCTATGGTCCTGATATCTGCTCAAGTCGTGAGTGAAATTATAACAAATAAATTCAACCGCTGACTCCTCACGGCGTGGTTGAAAAGTACCTCCAGTATTTTGAGACAAACACAAGAGAACGAACACAACGGATGTATCCCTTCGTTGATTTTGAGTACCTTGCCTAACGTATACTCAAATAAAAGGAAGAATTGAGAACTTCTTGAGCGAGTACCCTCCTTGATGATAGGAGATAACTTCAGTTGCATAACCAACAAAGACTAAACCACGTACTATCACTGATAGATCTACAACTCTCTTTTTCTATCTCTCCTTTCGTTTACAATAAGTGGTCTCTATCAGACCAGTTAGAACGTTAATGTGGTCAGAAAAAGACTTAAAGGCCAGTCGAAAAAGATACTGTGGAAGAGAGGATAAAGAGTTTCATAGCCGAATGGCTGACCAACAAATTGCCAAAACTCTTTGAAAGGGAGCTCTCTTTACCCGTAGACAAGGACTACGTCATAACCGTCACCGGCGGTAGGAGGAGTGGTAAGACTTTCTTATTATACCAGACCATAAAAAAGGTAGTAGAGAACGGGCTAGCCTCCTTCGACGAAATACTTTACGTGGACTTTGAGGATTACAGGCTAAAGGGAGTAAGCGTGGACGACTTAGACAACGTTGTGAAAGCGTTTGTAGAACTTACCGGGAAACAGCCTAAATACATTTTCTTTGACGAGATCCAGAACGTAAAAGGGTACGGAAGTTGGTTTAGGAAGAGGTATAACTATAAAGTATTTTTAAGCGGGTCCTCGTCAGAACTTACGCCCCTGAGAATCGCCGAGGAGTTAAGAGGTAGGAGCGTAAATTATGAAGTCTATCCCTTGTCATTTCGTGAGTTCCTTAAGTTTAAGGGCTTCACGTACACACCTTTAATGGACTACACTCCGCAAAGGGGGAAGATATTGTCACTGCTTAGGGAGTATTTACAATACGGAGGTTACCCGGCTGTGGTCTTGGAAAAAGAGGACAAAATAGGGTTATTAAAGTCCTACTTTGAATCCGTAGTAATAAGGGACTTATCTCTGGTTAAGCCAGCGATAGCTGAGCTCTTCGCAAGTTTCATTGTCTCTAATTACTCCAACTTGGTAAGCATAAACAAGACTTATAACTACTTAAGGGGTTTAGGGGTGAAAGTGGGGAAGGAGACGGTCATAGAGTTGTTCGCAAAGGCCAACGAGACTTACTTCGCGTTTCTAGTCGAGGAATTTGAGAAGAGTGAAAGTAAAAGGAAGGCAAACCCTAAAAAGGTTTACATAACAGACACTGGTTACCCGACGGCACTAGGTCTAGAGTTCTCGATATCGAGGGCTATGGAGAACATTGTTTATATCGAATTAAGAAGGAGGGGGTATAAGGAAGTATTCTACTGGAAGGGGAAAAGAGAGGTGGACTTCGTGGTCTCTAAGAACTTTGAGCCAAAGAGCCTAATACAAGTGACTCACGCTACTGATAAGATCGAGGACAGGGAGATCGAAGGACTCATTGAGGCTAAAGATGCGTTAAAGGTTGATGAAGCCCTAATCCTCACGTGGGACTATGAGGGTCAGGTAAATGGGTTTAAGGCCGTACCGCTGTGGAAATGGTTATTACGACCAGCGTGATAATAAGTAATTAGTCTGATGTTAGGGTGTACTTTGTCTCCTCACACCGTATTTGTAAAATGAGGGCGAAACTGAGAGGAGTGAGTAACATCTCGTTTAGTCACCACTTGCTTGTAAAACGTGCTTGCCCGTGACACACCCTCTATTTTCAATTACTTATAGTCGTGCCATGGACTGAGGCGTAACAGACCATCAGCCTTCTATCATCACCACCTCTAAGCTTTCGTCTACCCTCATGAACAGTAATCAGTTGATTGACCGTTGACAAAGACCATTGTCGTTGACTATTGCAACGTACCCTATAATGTATGTGGTAATCCCTGGCTTAGCGGACCCCCATCCCCTCTCCCCTACCTACGTGAATTTAGGGGAAGTCAGGTGCTATTTACATACGTAGCTTCAATAGAGTGGAGTAACCACTGGTTCTCTAAGGCTATATATATAGTGATAATATCGTCTTTTGACAGCCATGCTGTACTCATCTCAAGTGTTAATCATATACCTACTACACACTCAAACTCAAAAGTTCTACTCTTTTATGACCTCTTTAACCTCGTCAAAAGCCCCGCTCAACCAAATGAGCACCTTTTCCGCCGATTCGATACAGTTCTCAGCTTTTCTTACGTTATAACTACTTACAATGGAATATCTAGCCTGAGTGTAATGGGGAGTAAGGAAGTCACACTCCTTCATTATTTCTTCCGGAACGGCAACCGAGAGTTCCTTGTTCAAAGTGTCTAATAGCTCACTTAAGTCGTGGGTGAAAGGGTAAGACCCTTTATACTTCATTAAGATACCCTTTATTGTAAACTCCACACTCTGTTGAGAAGCGAAACACGAAAGCCAAGGATACTCCTCCTTACTCTCTTTCGCTACTTTAAGGAAATCCCTAGCCTTTCCGAACCAGAATTTCTCCACCAATACCTTAAAATCCCCCTAAGAATTTTTAAAATTATGCAGTTTGAGCAGTTTGTGGAGAGAGTAGTCAGGTATTATAACGGGAAAGTGAGTATAGTCCTTTTCGGCTCTAGGGCTAGAGGGGACTTCTGGCCTTCAAGCGATTACGATGTGCTTATCGTATTAGATAAAGTCAACGACGAGATAGAAGAAGCCTCGAAACTATACACTATGAAAAGGGGTTTTTCAGCAGACATCATTGTAGTTACTCCCGATAAACTAGAGTTAGGTGACGTTAAGGAGATGTTAAAGCACAAAAAAGTGCTCTATGACGGTCTAGGTGTGTTTAAAACGGAAGAGGTAAATTCACGAGAGAAAGGAAAAAATGGATTATAAAACACTTAAACCCGTACTCCAAACGTACGAGCTGGCAAGAGCTCACCAGTTCAAGTACACTACCTTAGTCCTGCTGTGGAATTGCAGGGCTTCTTCACCCAATTCTTTGTTAACCTCATTGCCCGATCCCTTAAATCCGCTTTAGGGTACCCGTTAGTCTAACTCTATGGTAGGTCTATCCACTTTAACCACGCCTACTTCCGCTTCGTTTACGAACTTCATCACCTCTGACAAATCGTTACAGAAATTGCGGGTTGAGGAGACGGAAATCCTAGCCAAGGGGATGGATAGCCCCTTATTTTACACTCCCTCTTAGGAAAATTCCTCAGTATATGCTGATCACTTCGCTCTTCTTCTTACTAAAAGTCGCTCTATTACAGAAAAGGGGGTTAAGGAGACGGAAACCGTCTTCAGGATAGTCCCATATACTCATTTATCGGGATAAATTTTAGCGGTGATAACGGCGTTCCTCAGGAGCTCGACTGAGGGCTAAATGAGACTGTGGGAGGAGCAATCAATATATCTCCTTACTCCACGGTACTAGACGTTAAAAAGTCCTCTCATGTAAGGGCTGTGGCTACCCCTCAGATGGGGGTCCCGAATCGATAGGTTGAATCCTTTCTCACGTTAACAGAGAACTTTTTTATATTTGTTTATGACGAATTTTCGTTGCTATATGATGATCTCTCACACCGATGTGGGCAAAAGGGTGGGAGTGATTACGGAGATGCGAGCCCCATGCCGCTGAGCTCGAAGGAGTCCCATGACCCACCTACAGTAAGTGGTGGTTGAGGGCTAAGTCCCTACACTCGATCATGAATGAACATAAAATGATTGAAATGAAAGTGTAGGGACAAACGGGAACGATGATAGGTGGAAATCTTTGTCCCTTGTAGAGCGTCGAGAAGTCATTCCTCCCACTTAAATTATCTCAACTTTCACATAATCTTTCACTACTAAAAAGTCCTTATCTCTGATTAGGAGTTTTTCGTCATAAGCCTTTGCAGTGGATGCTATTATCAAATCAAATCGACTATCAGCCTACCTTTCTCCCTTAAACGGTAATGAAGTTCAGTATATTCTACTGCTACTTTTTCGTCTACATGATACACCTTAAACATGTCTTCTAAAGTTTTGAGTACCTCAAGTCTTCTCTTATTTTCTATAACCCTTCTAACCTCCATAAAAGAGATAGTAGAGATCGAATCTCCTAAGTATTTTATCTTCCCTTTTAAAAAGTCTATTAAAATCGAAGTATCAGTTAACGTCATAACTTAAACTCCTCATGCATTTTCTTATGACTCTCCTCTATCCTTTTAATATCGTCTTCGTTTAAGATATCCTTCAACCTTGTTAGGTTTTCTTCAGCTTTCCTCTTACGGTACTCAGAAAGTAAAAGGAGTAAGAACTCATCCCAACTCAAGTCCCCTTTTTCCCTCTCCAGCTTTTCCTTGACCTCTTCAGAAATAGAGATCGTCGTCACCTTGTTGTTCATAATTAATAATTGATAATTATGCGTATAAAGGTTTTAAGCGTCCAACAATTTTGTTTCAAACTTCATTGAAAGTGTTGGTACCTCAGTCTCACTAATTACTTTCTAAAACTGCGTGCACCGCTTACCGTACTCCATGTCATTATAACTTAAAAGAAAGAGTACTAATTAAACGGTATTACTCTCAGATTTAGTTTTGGAGTATACTCCATAAGTTAATCGGAAGAATTTTGGAGTATACTCCAAAAGTTTAAAAATGCAAAAAACTCCTATTATGCGTGAACGTTGAGGAAATAAAAAGCGTTCTGAAGGAACAAAGAGAGGACGCAGAAAACTTAATGAGTAGGACAATACCCAGAGACGGCCTAAAGGGGAGTTGCTAACAAACCTATCAATCCCAAACGTCCTAGCAATATTAGGGGTTAGGAGGAGCGGGAAATCTACTCTATCACTCCTATTATTAAAGGACAGAAACTTTGCTTATGTCGATTTTGATGATGAGAGATTGAGAAATTTAAAATCTGACGATCTGCATATTGTTGAACAAGCAATTTACGAGCTTTACGGTAACGTGGATTACATACTTTTTGACGAAATACAGAACATTCAAGGTTGGGAGCCCTTCGTGAGCAGGCTGAGGAAAACTAAAAGGATAGTATTAACCGGGAGTAATTCTAAGTTACTTTCCGGTGAGCTGGCCACAAGCCTAACCGGAAGGCATGTGGACTTCACGCTCTTCCCCTTTTCCTTCAAGGAGTTTCTAAGGTTTAAGGGAGTTAATTACTCCGAGCCGCTTACCACAAGGGAGAGGGCTGAGATTAAGAACTACTTGAGGGAGTACATGAGCATAGGAGGTTTTCCTGAAGCGTTACTACTAAACAGTAAGCAAATAGTCAACAGCATTTATAATGATATACTGTTCAAAGACGTAGTACAGAGGCTTAAGATAAAGAGGATATCTAGGTTTAAGGACTTTTCCTTAGCAGTAATTTCCCTTTACTCTTCTGAAGTTTCTCTAAATAGAATTGCTAGAATGCTCAGAATTGATTATAAAACTGTTGACGAGTGGTTCTACGGTCTGACCTCAAGTTACTTGATTTATTCCGTGGAAAGGTATACCGGAAAGTTGAGCAGAATTGCAGAAAACAAGAAGGTTTACGTAGTTGACATGGGAATTATTCAAGAGGTCTCTATAAAAAAGGATATGGGGAGATTAATGAAGAATTTAATCGCAATACATTTGCTTAGGAAAAACCAAAACAAGGGAGTTTATTTCGTTAAAGGTGAGGACTACGAAGTAGACTTTTTAGATGAGAAAAATGGGGAGTTAATACAAGTAACTTATGACGAGGAAGGGATAAAGGAGAGGGAGTCAAGTGCTTTAACTAAAGCCTCCTCATCATTGGGTTTCAAACCTAAAATTGTAACGTGGGACATGGAGGACATAATGGATTATAACGGTAAGAAAATAGAGTTAGAGCCCTTGTGGAAGTTTTTATTGAAATAATGAGACCTCTTCAGTTTTCGCTTAATTGCATCAAAGGTACCAGTACTGCCTACTTATATCACAAATTTTTGTGACATCTTTTTGACTTCTTTCATATTAGGTCTATCCTTTGGGTTAGGAGATGTCATTTTTACCTAACATATTCTTAAACTCAAGAACGGTGTTATATACATAAGATAAGCACTGTATTCAAATTATAGAGTGTGGGCAACAATTTTGTTAATCTAAAATGAATTATTCGAATTGTTTTTGCTTTATTTATAGAACGTTGATGAGGGGTACATGTCTTGGTAGTTCTTGTGAACATGAAGGGTTGAGGAAATAGCAATGAGGGTGTTTAGGATTGATAAGGTAATTTACTTTCACAATGGGGCAACTGCATACAACGCCTTCACATGGTCAAAAGTGGAACATGATAAGTTAAACGAGAGGGATTATGCTGAACAAGGGTTCAGAAGCTTAAAACACTTGCATCAATGGACTTCCACTTCCCTTGGAATACTAACAAGTTTACAATAACTAGGTGGTTATCAACATTCTTCCTAATATATCCTTTACACCCCAACGTACTTGTTAGATAAGGGGGTAACAATAAATGTAAATATTTCAAATAAATAAAATTGTTGTCCACACTCACAGATCTAATAAAAACTTATATATATTCTCTGGCAGGAAAAGATATAGAATAAATTAGCACTACTTGTTAATGAGTTAAATAAATTCCGTTCATTAATCTACTTCTTTCCAATAAGTTGAACTAATGTATTTAGTATATGACAGCTCTCATCCCTATCAAGTTCCGAAATCGCTTTCTCCATCTCGTCATAATGAATATAATAAGTTTCAATCTCATTCAAATCCTCAATCTTTACATCAATATTAGAAACGTTAATGAGATACCTCTTCCTTATATTTATCCACCTGGAAGACAAAAGTCTAGCTATCTCGCGTATTGTTTCAACATCGTAGTTTTGTATTGTATAATAAATAGATAGAAAAAACTCATATTTAATTATATGTTCATTATAAATTCTAGTTCTAATATTTCTCCTTAGTGTAGAATTCCCACATTTGCTTAATAAAAGCTCGATGAAATATTTACTCATCTCTTCAATAGCAGAAAGAAGTAAGAAGGCTAAAATATTGTTACTAAGCCTAAGTTTCTTTCCTTCTTGATATAATCTATACAATTCCTCACTATTCTTTTTATCCTTCTTCCTAAATTCTTACCCATCTTCCGTTCCTTTTCTTACATGAAAGAATTATTCCCTCACTTTTCTCGACCATTTTTCCGACAGTATATCCTGCCAACTCAGAAAGAGCTGCTATAAGAAGACCAACATTGAGTCTCTTAGCCGCTGTTCCACCAGTTATACCACCTACTGTCGCAGATGATGTAGCTCCTTCGAACGCAAAAGTTACTACATTTGAAACTATTATCCTTATAGCCATTACCCCCAATTTTGACAGTAGCTCATCAATCTCCTCGCACTGCATCACTCTAACGTTAGCTGGAGTTCTAAAAGATAATGAAATTTTATACCCGTTCTTACTTATCTTTATATCATCGTCTAAGTTAGCCAAGTGAGACTTTAACGCATTTTTAATATCCTTGGCTATTCGTGTAGTATAGCCGTCAATGACATATCTGATATGCTTCTCCATAAGGTGAGTATTTACCCTCTGCATTAATATACTTTTTGTTTGTTAAACCTACAGTTGCGAAGTCATTAAGAAGCCTAAACTTTACTATAAAAACGATAAGTAAAAATATTCTTAGTATTTTTGTAACTACTGTGAAACCCTCATATAAGATTTCACATATAATTCTTATTCTCTCAAGCTAATCCTATTATAAAATGCAGTATCCGGAATATTGTATGGAACGTTGAAAGCTTTGAAGTTCTTATTTGAGGGATTTTGTTTCGTAAATAGCTCTCTGAGTTTAGATAATCACTATTTATTTTTATATTGTTCATCATAAATAATTTTCATATAGAATCAGCGACTTAAGCCCTTTCATTGTTGATTTTCTCTTCAATCATTATGTTTGAACTTGAGTAGATTATGCGTTACTAAATATTATAAATAAGGAGATTTCGGATGTTGTAAGGATGAGAGTTTCTATGTACTGAAAGGTTCGTTAAACTGACATAAGATGAACACTATAATCAAAGTGCACAAAGTTTACTTTATATGCACACTTTTCCTATTCTTAAGTTATGAGTGAAATTATTAGAGTTAGTAAAGATGTGAAGGAGAAGTTAGTTAAGATTAGTGCTGAACTGCAGTTGAATAAGGGTAAGAGAGTTAGCCTAAATGAAGCTGTAGAGTATTTAATAACTTTTTATGAAGAGAACAGAAAATCTCAAAAGAACACTTAATTACTGTTTTCCCTTTTAGGTTCTGCAAAAGGGATCAGGGAGGAACTAGAGAGGTCGAGAATAGAAGATGAGGGTAGTAGTTGATACTGCAGTGCTAGTTGAGGTTTTAGAAGGATTCGGATTTAGGAGAAAAATTCATTAAGTAAGAACTTTATCAAACAATAACGTAAAATACTACTACCCCATAAATAATAAACAAATACTTGAAGAGTAAATAAAAAGGACAAAAGATATATGAGTTATATTTCAAATATTCAGTTTAATGAACTATAAGGAATGGATAGAGCAAGCTTTGGAAGATCTCGATACTGCAAAAGTTCTTTTAAATAATGGGAAATATTACGCTTCTGCCTTTTATTCTCAGCAAGCGGTAGAGAATTCATTAAAGTCCATTATGATTTATCTTGGAAAAGACCCAGGCAAGACACATTCACTTATTGAGCTTATTGAAATGATAGAGAAGGAAGGAGTTACTGTACCAACAAAAATTAAAGAAAATCTAATGGTTCTTTCTCCTCATTTTATAATTTCAAGATATCCAGATGCTGCAAATGGAGTTCCTTTTAAGCAATATAGTAAATCAATTTCTGAGGACCTTTATAATAGAGCAAAAGAGGTGGTTAGATGGGTAGAGGAAAATCTGCAATAGAGAGCCAAATAAAGATAATAAATCTGGTAAAGGAGATAGTGGAAGAAATGGCTAAGGACTTCCAGCAGTTAGATGAAGTTTATATCTTTGGTTCTAGAGCTAAAGGAAATTACTTAGATACTAGTGATATAGATGTTATCTTCGTTTTCAAGGGCATAAAGGAAATGAACGTAATTGATAGGATGTATATGGTAAGTAAATACATAAAAGGAAATCTAGATTATATCGTATTAGATGAAGATGAAAAGAATAGAATAAAAGAGAAGAAATTATTTTGGAAGAAGAATAAGGGATTTGTAGATATAAAGGAATTTCTATGATCCACGCTCTATTATTCGTTTTTAACTTTATTTAGATATAAATTGCTTTTAATTATATACATTATTCAGTATTTTTATTATGTCATTTTTGTTGATCTCCCATTTCTTCTAACAGCCTTATCCCTATCATCTCATGAAGTTTAAACAACTTAACCTGAAAACCCGTGAAATTTAGGATCTGATTATATATGCTGGGGTTTATGTATTTGAGGACTTCAAAAGCGTACTCAAAAGTGTGTGAAAAAGGTAGGTGACCTAAATCGTGATACAAGGCTAATTTCTTTATCTTATCTTTTAAATCACTTTCTAATTTTATAGTTAAGCTCTCTGTCCGTATTCTGTCTATCATCTTAGAGGCTATGTGATAAACGCCTAGAGAGGCTCACTACAAGAGAAGGTATTTCGTGGGTGGAAAAGGATCTTTTGATATGATATTAAATAATTTAGTTTATGCTCAAGATCACACGTTTCAGCTCATCCTCATATTAAATTTTTATAAAAGGTAAATATCCCTTCTGATGAAATTATCGTATATTTTATTAAAATGCATCCATTATTTTTCCATTTTTCTATGTTTTATTTTATTCCTATTTTCTCTTTTATTTGGCTATACAAATCTTCACTAATCTTCTCTACTTTCTCTTTATCCATTACGTATTGTGCGACCTTACTTCTTATCTTATCCCTAATTTTACCGTCAACCTTAAAGTAAGCTATGTGGTTCCCATTAAGGTACATATGTACGTAAAATCTACCTCTCTTTCTTTTCACATTTACGCTAAAGTTATGGGACCGTTCTTGAATTATTTGTTCGTTAACTGTCATGTTAATGAATTTACTTAAGGCACTGGTAGACAATATTGCCGGTATTATAGTCATCTCTAAGATAAACTTATCCCTAATCTTCTTAGGTACGTTCTTTATTATTTCCTCTTGTATATCCCTCAGAACGTATAATTGATTCGAGTTTAGATGAATTATTCCCATCTTAGAGATTTCTTGATTTATTTTCTCCGCTAAATCTTTAAAAACAGGCAGAAGTTTACTACTAATTAATTTATCGACTTCATTCCTAAAATACTTAAATGCTAAGGGATACTCGTTTTCATCAATACCATCATATATTTTCTCCTCAATTTCCTTTAATTGTCTCTTAGCCTCATTAATCTCATGCATCTCTAAATGATAGGGATACTCATATTTCCTTAACGTAATATCGCATTTCTCACATTTGACCTCACTTAGCTCATCCGGCTTATTCTTCCTTAAGAAGTCCTCAGCCACCTTAACTAAGTATTTAATATAATCGTTTATCCACGAAGATACGTTATCAACACATTCAGCTAATTTTTCCTTTGCACACTCAAGCTCTAGATTGTAATCTACTGGTATTGTAGCTGAGGAGAAGAATATATCAGCCTTATCGTAGTCCATAGTAGCCTCTACTATTGAATCATATCCCTCATCTTCTTCTACTACTCTGTTCACAATTGGCGGAGGGAAGTCAACTATATTTAAGTAAACTATTATTGAATCTCCTAAATCTAAATCGTCCTCTAAAATTGTCGCAGTACCCCATTCGTATTCTTTCATATAACATTTAGCTGGGACGTAATAAGGTACTTCATGAAATTTACCTAAATCATCATAATATTCCTCTTTCGTGCATTCGATCTCTTCAAAGTCCCTCAGCATAATAATGGAATGACTATGTGAAATTTATTTTTTCCAGTTTCTTCTTATCAACCCAGTTAGCATCCCTAACGAGTAGGGAGACATATTTATAACTATTAATCAAATATTACCCTGTGAGTAATATAGTTTTGGACTCTAACCTAGACCTATTAAAGGGTAAGATAATAGCAGTAATAGGTTACGGAAATCAGGGTAGGGTACAAGCAACTGTAATGAGGGATAATGGACTAAACGTAATAATAGGTAACATAAAGGATAAGTATTTCGACTTAGCCAAAAAAGGAGGGTTTTGAGGTCTATGAAATAGAAGAGGCCGTTAAAAGAGCAGATATAGCTCTGCTTTTAGTTCCAGATGAAGTAATGAAGGAAGTTTACGAAAAGAAGATACATCAGATAATTTCATATAAAAGCGATTTCGTCTTAGACTTCGCTAGCGGGTAAAACGTAGTCTTCGGCTTTATAAGACCGCTAAGCAATACGGATGTCATATTAGTAGCTCCAAGGATGATAGGAGAGGGAATCTTAGACCTTCATAGGCAGAGAAAAGGGATATCCAGTTTTAATAGGGGTTAAATAAGATCATTCTGGAAAAGCCTGGGATTACGCGATGGCTATTGCAAAGGGTATAGGCGCCATAGGATTACCAAGAGGTGTAGCAGTTAAATGATCATTCGAGGAAGAAGCTTTAATAGATCTCCTAAGCGAACACAAGTAGGTTCCAGCTCTCTTCTCCGCAATTAAAGCTTTTTTCGATATAGCAGTAAAGGAATACGGGGTTTCTCCAGAGGCCGCCCTATTAGAGTTCTACGCTCTTGGAGAGCTTTCAGAAATAGCGAGACTAATGGCAGGAGAGGGAATATTTAACTAGATGGTTCATCATAGTACTACAAGTCAATATAGTACGTTGACTAGAATGTTTAAGTATTACGATTTAATAAGGAAGATAGTTGAAGATGAGGCAAAGGATATATAGAATGACAATTTCACAAAGGAGTGGACTTTAGAACAGCAGGCTGGATATTCAGTTTTCTATAGATTATGGAACTTAGCCATTGAAAGTGAGATGGCTAAGGCTGAAAGGGAAATGTATAAGGTACTAGGAAGAATTAGGAAAGACTAATAGTATAGATCTTGGATTAATTTTAATCTAATGTTTAACACGAAAGAAAATCCTACAACCACTATAGTAGAATTACATAAATTTCCTAAATCTTATCTTTAAAATCTTTTCAATAATAATGAAAAAGATTAAATGTGAATATCAATATAAAGCTTATTTTTATAACTACATTTATCTGTTTTCATTTTACTAATATGTTTTATATAAGGAAGTCAGCTTATTATACGCTTAACAAATTTGTTTATTATCTAGAATAGTTTCGTATATTTTATAGTGAAAAGACATTTATTATACTTGATTTTAAACATTTATATTCATTTTCTTTGTTATAATTATAGTTAAATTACTCTTAATATTTTAGCTATTAAAGGATCGATAATTGAGTAAACTCCTCTTTCTTCTCTTCTTATATATCCATCGTTAATTAATTTCCTTACTCCCTCATTTATGCTAGATCTTCCTAATGGTATTCCTCTTAAGCTTCCTCTTCCTCCCTTCTCCGCTAAGAATTTAATAACTTTTTTAGCATTTTTACTAAGCTTATTGTATTCATCTCTCACAATAGAAGTTATTATAGGATCAACCATCATATCGTTAAGTACTTTCTTAACACATGTTTCGTTTACTGCTTTACACTCTAATGATTTTAAGCCGAAATAATTCAACCAAGCAGGGATACCATCTAATTCTTTAATTACATAGTTTAAACTATCCTCTTCATAACTAATCCCCTCTTCTTTAAAGCCCTCTTTAAGGAAACTTAACGAAACTTCCCTAGAAAATGGATTAATATAAACGGGGAAAAAGAATTGATAGAAAGATTCATTCTTAGAACTGAAAAGTCTTTCTAACATACCTATTGAAGACCCAGAAACTACATATTCTACATTCTTGTGAAACTGCCACTTTCCTCTCATTAAGTGAAATAATCCAGGCAAATTTTGCTCTGCTAATTTTAAAAACTGGAATTCATCTATTACTATTAAGTAATCTTTTCCTATCTTTTCAGCGATCTCTTGAGGCAAATTAAGTAACTCTCTTATACTATCATTACTATTGCCGCTCTTCCTATTAATAAAAAGCTCTATACTTACTAGGTTAATATTAAATGATAGTTTAACATAGCCTAAAAGTTCTCTCAAGGTATTTATTGCCTCCTCACCTCTTTGTTTTAACACAAAGGAGAATTTCTTTTTAGGCTCTAGAAACTTTATTGCCTCAGCTATTATTAAAGAAGAATAATAAGAAAGAAAAGAGATCAAATCAAAACTCTTCCCTTCGACAAATTCCTCAGCATTAATGTATATCTTAGGCCTTTCTATATTCTTTATTGTCTTTAAGATTATAGAAGTTTTACCTATTCTCCTAACTCCAATAACTGCGGTGGGTTGGTTTCTTAAAATCATAGAAGTTAGAATGTTTATTTCAGTCTCCCTATCAAAGGGCTCATCGGTAGGTTTGCCAAATACAAATTTCACGGGTACCTATGAAATATAGGTACCCATACTTTATTAATTTAACGATGATGTAAAACGAGTATAGCGTTCAGTAACAAACCTTTCAGTCAAAATTCAAGTATAGTGCCGTTGTCAGCAGTTTCCGATAAACCGTGAATTTTATGCCATTTGTTATCATTTATCATTCCTAATCTTTCTTTCCGCGAAAGTTTATAATTTTTGCCGTTAATATTACCATGTAGAGGAGAGCCCTACAATGAACTCTATGAGCAATGTGAGGGGGTTCGATGAGGCTCCCCATGTCGTGGCTGGCTCCCTAACCTAGGCGTGAGGAGCCGGACAATGGGTATGAGTACGAGAAGTTGAATCATGAAACCTCAATGAAAGTCCGACCCCTATATAGGTGCCCGTGGCGGAATTAAAAGTAATTAAAAGTAAGGAAAAGTTACGCCACGGGTAAACACCGTACTCCATCGGAGAGTATTTCCTTCTTTTTAATAAATGATAGCTAGACGGCTGAAACTATGATCTTTCCCTCCTAACCCGTATGGGAAAATAATTATCTATAAGGGAAATACAAGTTAAACCAATGATAAAGTCGTTTAAAACGTTCAAAGTAGGAGATCATGGTGAGGTCCCAAGGGCTGAGGTCTATTGGATGAGGGATTTCGACAAATGGTACAGATTATATTTTTATTCATTTCTTTTAGAGAGTGATGATGGATACGTGTTAATAAACACTAGCCTACCAGATGATTTATCCTTAAGAAATGAATTCCTAAGGAACTGGGCTAAAAGTGATAGATGTAAATTTACTGTAAGAGAGGAGGAGAAAATAGAGAACGTTTTAAGAAGGTTAAATCTAAATACTGACGATATATCCCACATCATAATTACGCCATTTCAAGATTACACAATAGGTAGGCTTCACTTATTTAAATAGAGCATTTATATACTTCTCTAAAATCGGCTGGTATCACGACGTGGTAAATCCTTCTCCTTCACGATTTCTAAATAGAGATATTTACTTCCCTAAACATATAAGAAATTACATCTTCGAGGAAGCTTGGAATAGGATTAGATTAGTTGAGGATGAGGAAGTCATTAAGGGAGTAGAAGTTAAATGGTCTGGTTGTCATCATAGAAGTTCAATGGTAGTTAAATTCTTTTACAATGGTAAAAGGGTTTGTATTAGTGACTCCGCGTTTTTAATGGGAAATTTTGAGCAAAATATACCAATAGGAATAGCTGAGGACATATATGAGTGCTTAAGAACTTATGATTACATGAGGAGAGATTGTAATATTGTAATCCCAGCTTATGATCCAGAGAATTTGAACAGATTTAAGGAATTTACAAAATAGGTTAAGGGGTGTAAAGCCTCGCCAGTGAGGATGGATATCCCCCTTATGTTTAAATACTCCTTTATCAAAACGTCTTTTAGTGATGCTAATGACGCCCCTTATATAAACCATATCAATCAAATCCGTGCAATAAGGATCTAACTAATATGTTTTATATAAGGGGTTTGTTACGCCCTCATCAGAAGACTTAGCTTCAGTTCCCTTCTCGACCATATCCCTAGTTAAGGAGAGTATTACTTTTATAAGTGAGAGGATGGTTAATTTTGGTCTTGCCTTGCTTAATGTCATGTATCCAGTAATTTATTCAAGGGAGAAGACTCCCTTGAACGAGGCTTATTTAAAGGGAGTATTGAATATTAGAGAAAATCTGATATAATTTTGCTACAAGCTCTTAAATAGATGACTGCATGAAAACACTCCGGTCTCAGCAATTCCTACCTCTAAAATCTTAAGACATATCATATATGTTAGCTTTGTCCTTAGAAAAGTATAGGAATTCGTCTACAGACATGTCTGCCATTCTAGCTGCTTCTCCAAAACTACCAGTCTCGATGTAGTACTCTATGGCTATTCTAAGCTCGGAAGGAAGACTTCTAATGAAATCACAATTAGCTGTGCTCCTCCTTACTTACCTAGCCTCTTCCGCAAGCTTAGCAATTTTCTCAAATTTTGATACAATATTTTTCAAGGATCTCCCTACTATATATATGCTTGGTGACGTTTATATATATTTTTTGACCTCGGAGATGCTTTGTGGATTAGTTGAATTTTCTTAGATCTTAAGCTAGGAGAAGTAAAATAAATTCTAAATCTTATGATGAGTTAAAAGCTAACTATACGTTCCTTTTGAGAAAAACTGAAGAATTCCACAAAGCATCATCCCAGCCCATTCTCGAGGCTTTCAATCTATTGTAAAGGCAAATTCACTTAAAATGGCGACACTAGGATTTAATTATTTATTAACCTTTATTAGAATTGACTCTAGATTTTAATTATGACCGAGTTTCGTTACGCTTCCGCCTCGCTTATTACAAATTCTAATAAGGATGCGATTTTGAAGGTACTGTCTAATGATAAAGTAAACCTAAAATTGCCTTTAATTTCTGTAAGTGAGTCGTTGTATCCTAATGTCCCGGTTCCTTCCTCCCTTCTTACTACCATAACTTATGATGACTTGCAATTACTGTTATATGAGGTTTCTTTCACAGAAAAGAAGAAAATTATTTTGCAGGCAGCATTAGGTAAAACTACTGATGAGAAAGTTGAGGACGCTATTTTGAAGTTATCTGAGTTAGGAAAATTGTTAAATATAGACTATTTAATTGAGGTTATGTTAATTTACGTCTTGGACGTAGAATTACGCGGATTGTCTAAATATAAAAAGGCAGGCTACGTGTTATTAGACTATAGTAACGAAGGCGACTTAAGAGAGTCAGAATACTTATCGTCAATAAATGTTTTGCCTTATGTTCTTGACTCGAGGAAATCCTTAGTCGAAATAATTTATAGGAATAGGCAAGTAAGCGTAAATGTAATTAAAAGTCTAATAAATGAGATAGAGAAGATAGTAAGAGGTGATGAAAAATTAGCTTAAGCTTGACTAGAGAAAAGTTGCGCGAGATAGAGTCTTTAAGATCTACAACTGAAATACTAAATAATATATTATTAATGGCTACTACATATTTACAATCTTCATATCCTATCAGTAGTGTATATGCTCCACCTTTCAGAGTGTTGCGTATAGATTATGATAATGAAGAGAATCCAATATATTTTACCACATTCGACGACTGGTTGAAATACGTGAGGGGCTCCGACTTAGAGGAGATAGTTTTACCTGACGTTAAGTCATTAGACCTGGAAGAAGTGATGAAAGATCTTGGTTGGGAATATAAAATAGAAATAAAGCAAAACCTGACTCCTGTAGACCGAGAGACAAAGATCCTTTATTTAAGCGACTGTAGATTGGTAAAGAGAGTAGAGTACGTTGTTCTTTCATTGACTCTGATTAATGGCTTAGGTGAAGAAATTATTCCAGTATGCGGAGAGTTCACAATGGATATATACAAGGAGCACCTCTTACAACAACTGTATTGGCTTTCTAAGTAGTGGTGAAATTGAAAGTACTCGTTGATACTAATATAATCAGAAAAGAGAAATAAGCTATTTAACTTACTTGGGAGCTATGATCCAATATATTCGGATCTCGTTCTAGCAGAAGTTATGGAGGTAATAAGGAAAAATACACTAGAATTTCAGAAGAAAAATAAACGGGAAGTTGCAAATAAATATTTTGCGTTCGGTCGAGAATTTTTGAAGATATTATATCAGCAAAACGTTCAATTGGATTATCCGAACATAAAGGATTTTGTTGAGGCATTTGAAGTAATGAAAGATAAAGACGTTGATGCAGTTGATGCGATCCTTGCTGTAATAGCTAAAAGGCAAGGAGTTAATGTTCTATCTAACGATAGGGATTGGGATAGGCTAAAGGATTACGCGAAGCGCGTAAACGTTTAATAACGTCTGTGGGGATACGTCATACGCTCTGGACTTGTTCTCTACTGAATCGTAAACACGCGGAGATGAGAGTTTTTGCCACCTCTTCTCCTTTCTTTCCCTTAAAGCATGGAAAGTAATTTATATCCTATTTGTTGAATGTTTGGTGAGGGAGACCCGGTGTTACCATCTTCCTATCTCACGTGGTAATATTCTATCTCCCTCACCTTAAACCCTTTCTCCAATTCTTTACACTCTTATAAATTTCTTTATCTTTCACAGATTAGATATTATCCTATCAGAAATATTTTTTCTAATATGATTTTGGGTCTACCGTGGAAGGGCGAGGCTCTCCGCCCCTTAACCCCTTTCTTCGTAAAGACCAATAAGTAATTTAGATCGTGGAAATATACATAGTGTGTGGGACTAATTTACGTTGACGGCATAGTAAAGAACGAGAAAGGAGATAGTGAGAAGGTTAGGTTCTTGATAAATTCCGGTGCTTATTACACTGTGCTAAAAAAGGAAATTTGGGAAAAGTTAGAATTAAAGGAGATTTCAAGGGTATCATTAATTTTAGCGGACGGTACGACTATAGAGAGGGGAGTGTCAGAAGCGATTATTGAACTTCCGCCTTACGGAGAAAGACACTCCCCCGTTATTTTAGGAGAGAGCGAGGATGAAAATTTACTAGGAGTTGTTACTCTAGAAATTTTTGGCCTTATCTTGGATCCCTTAAAGAGGGAAATTAGACAAGGTAGGATTATAATGAAATAAAGACAACAGAATGAGGTTGTGCTAGCCCTCTTTACTATCTAATAATCCCTCAAGAGAGTGTCCAGAATGCAAATAATTCAATAAATATAATGTGATAGGAAAACAATATTATAACTAGTTGAGAATATAAGTCAATTATATCTTTCAATATGAGGGGAGATTAATATTTTATTGTAATATAAAATAACTTATAGTTGAGAAAATGAATTTCAAACATACCCCATATTACCCTGGTTGACCTTAGCAATTCTAACTACTTTTCCTACATCGTTAAATTTTATCCTACCGTTTATTGAAGTAAATTGAAAGTTCTCTAATGCTTCTTTATTAATTTATTCATCATCTGGTAGGATGACAATTACTATCACCTCCTTGCCGTATAATTACTCACCTTTCTATCTTATCTTCGCAGGTATTGTTATTCCGTACCTCATTTATCCGTAACTGATGACCGTTAACCTGAAAACAATTTGCTCCATACGTGGTTTTTAGTTATAAAATGCTAACATTGGAATGGAGGGCACCACTATGAAGTCTATGTGAGGTGGAGGAAGGCACCAATGAAACTCCACATGTCGTGGCCGGCTCCTTAACCTAGATATTACCGTTCTCCTTAAATTAATATTACCTCCTTCATACCTTCAAATATTTTATCTCCTGACACGATTTTTGCACTATACTTTCTAGCTAATGCTAATAGTATACTGTCCGTCAATGCTGGTTTATTTTTGCGCTCTTTTTTAGACTTTTCCAGTAATTCCAGGTAGGTTTTTCCTCCTTCTATGCTTATATCTGCATCTAAGCAAGCAACTATACTATTTTCCTCTACAAATTTAAGTCGATTCTTGACCTCCTTTTCATTAGCCCCTTCCCTAATGTACTTTCTTCCGATTTCAGCCAATACTAAATCGGGAGTTATGACCTCGTCGGCAGAAGATACGATTTCTACAACCTTTTTACCTTTTTCACTTCCCAAGAATAATTCTATCCACGCATAGCTATCCATTACGATCTTCAATCCTATCATCTCTAGTAAATGGAGTTATTTTTCCTTTATCTATACCAAATACTGTTTTTAATTTTTCCTCTCTATACATTTTTATTAAGTATTGAATGGTATCATCTATTGATGAGAAATTATTTTCCTCCTTAAGCTTCTTCAAAATTTTAAGTGTAGACTCGCTCACTTTTATGGTTACTTTTTGTTGCATAGTATACTTTCTACTTTCTACCTTAAATTCTTATTTACTTTAGGATATACAAGTTTTAAGAAACTCAATATCATTATTCACTCAACGTCTGAGTGTGGACAACAATTTCATTCAATGGAAATATTTACATTTATTATCACCCCTTATCTAACAAGTACGTTGGGGTGTAAAGGTTAGGAAGAATGTTGATAACCACCTAGTTATTGTGATTGTCAGTATTCCAAGGGAAGTGGAAGTCCATCGATGCAAGTGTTTTAAGCCCTTGTTCTGCGTAATCCCTCTCGTTGAACTTCTCGTGTTCTACGTTTAACCATGTGAAGGCGTTGTATGCATTTCCCCCATCGTGCAAGTAACTTATCCACCCTCACTTTCTCCTTACTACTTCCTCAGCCCCTTCATATTTGCCAGAACTACTAAGACATGTACCCCACTCCTAACACTAGTAAGAAGAAAGGTACCCTTAGTTTTAACATCCCTAACGATCCACACGTAACTGACCATTAATTAGCCTCACCTTAGTCTCATCAATAGCGTAAACAATACTCAATGGCACAGCGTACTTAACATAACTCAACCTCCTATGATAGTAAAGCAGAGTGGAATGGGGTAAAACTACCCTCCAAGAGGATAACCCAGAAACTGGTTGGCCAATGCATAGGCTAAGGTATCCCTAGAGTAAAACTTAGGGCTAAGGTTAATATACTCCATTAAAATTAATTGGGTGAGCACGGTAACCTTCCATCTGTTTCCATGTGCTCATCTCCAATTAATTCCCGTGCTCACCCTAAAAAAGTATTATCATCAACGTTCTATCAATAAAGCACAAACAATTCAAATAATTCATTTTAGATTAACAAAATTGTTGTCCACACTCACGTTCCTCTTAAGAATTTTGAAAGCCTAAGGTAACGGCTCTACAGCTACTACTTCCTTAACTTTCCTAGCAACTTTCACTGTAAAATCGCCTATAAAAGCTCCGGCATCTAGTACAGTGTCTTCTCTCTGAAACTTAAGAAATCATACTCACCTTCTCTGAACGTTGAGTAATAAACGTAATCGTATCCTATAGGTATCCCTATCCCTATACTTCCGTAACGTAATAAACTCACAGTATGATATAGGAAAAAGAAAGTATTAAGCCTAAAGCTGTGAGAGAAATTAATTATACAAAATTTTAATATCTTGGCAGTATAATAACTATAAATCCTTCTCTTCCCGCACTCTGCTTTATCACTCTTTCTCTTTAATTTTAACGCTCGTTAACATGTACTAAATACGGGCCCTCCAATATGCTTTTTACTTAGTATTAACTCACAAGACGTGCATCTTAAAATTGTCGGTGCTATTAGAATCATCCGATAGTATTTACTAAGAGTCCTTAGACTAGGATTTAACGGTAAATCCTTAAGATAAAGCTATAAACTTTCTAAAAGTACTAGCGTTATAGGTAATATCCTAAAGCAAACGGAATTCCCTTAACTAAAGTTACTGGTAGCAGTTTTACCTTCTCACTAAAAGTCAACCCCGGTCTAGTCTTCCTCTCGTAAATAAACCTCTCATACTCAGTCCCTCTCAATAATTTAGCGTTCTTACCATACTTATACCATTTCCTCATAAATCCCCAAAAGGAGTCGTCTTCCACGTGATAAACTGCATTAGGAATAAACTGAACTTTTCCTTCCTTGTACAGCTTCATAACATTATAATAGATCACACTGTCCTCAAAGGCGTTAAGCCTGTCTTTCAAGTTTAAAGGTATCATTTCATAAGCCTTCAATAGAAGTTGTCTATCATACATTCTGGGGATTATACCACCGTTACCAACTGATAGATTCTCAGCCCACTTATTATGAGTTATTTCCCTGTCCATGCTCATTAACTTGTGGACTACGCCTTTGCCAACAGTTATTTCCCCTAATGCTATAACTTTCTCTTCAAATCCCTTAAAGTTTTCAGAGAAGTACATGTCTGAATCAAGGTTAACTACGTAATCTCCGCTTGCAATTTTTGCTCCCTCAATCCTGGCTATTAACATACTGCCTCTCACTTGAAGAACTCTTGCACCTTCATTTTCAGCAATTTCTACTGTTCTGTCCGTGGAAAAAGAGTCAACTACTATTACTTCGTCAGCCACCTTGAGAGAGGAACTGACTGCAAGTTTAATTGTCCTCTCGCTGTTAAGCGTCGGAATTACAACACTTATTTTCATCCTTACTAGCTTAGAGGGGCAATTTTTAGCTTTTACGAGAATATTTAACGTAGTAAATTCGTCCCTTGGGGTTTAAGTTAATTCTTCCTCTTTATTCTAACTATTCCATGATTACCTATTATATTATCAACAAGTTTTTATTGTGTTCGTTCAACTTTTTATTACCTCCCTTATCTTCTCTAATGTTCTTTCACTATCAAAAAGTACTCCTTTTCAAAGTCTTCTAATCATTTAATAGATCAACTATTTAAATCGGAGGAATATAAAGCTGTCATTTTCGTTCAAAACCTACATTGGTTTCCGTCTGGGCTAATAAATACCTCACCTTCTATATTACTTAATACGACACGGTACGGTATCAAATCTATTATCGAGGAATTAAGTGCCAAAAGCTTAAAGGAATTAGGATTTAGGCCTTAAGCTCTCAAGATTAAACTTAGTTTTATCCATGACTTTTGTTGTAGTAGCTACAAACTGAAGTGTACTTTCTACCGAATAACGAGTGATATACCTTCATTGAGGGTTGTGTATAAAGAAAGTCCTATTCACTCCAACTGACCAAGTTAAGGATATCTTAAGACCATAAAAGTTTAGAAAAAATAAACTTAGTTGAGAATAAGTGGCTAAAAGCAAGAAGACTGAAATTCATATCTATTTGTGAGAAATTCTTGGCATCTTGATCTTACACGATTATTCTCACTCTATCAGCCTTATTTAGAAGCTTGGAGTTCGGTTCATTATTATTGGCCAATTCAACTTACTTATTTATCTGGTTTCAGATTGTATTTGCGTTAGTTTATTACTCAATCACTAAACAGCCTAAATAAATGTGTTAAAAATAAATGTGAGAAAGAAATAACTAAGTTATGAACTGGAAGATTAACGTCATGACAATGTTTACATTTACGCTATTATCTCTTTTATTTTCATTCCTAAATATGTTTATATCCGCATTTATACTTATAATATTTTATCTTATAGACTTACTCAAGCCGCCCTTTTACTCAGCTGACGAAATGGAAAATCCAATAGTCTCCTTTACTCCAATCCTAGTTATAGGAGTTACAATTTATATATTGTTAAAATTATATTTTAATGATTTAATATTTTTCATGCTCCTCCTCACATTGCTTATCATAGACATGACACTGTCATATAAAAGAGCAAAAGATTAAAAATATGCAAAATAATTGGATACCCTATGACGAGGATACTCATAATCCTAAGGACTCTTTGGACCGCGGGAGCACAGAGAATAGCGATCAACGAATATAGATGGTTAAAAAAGTTAGGATATGAGCCTAAGCTCATATTTCTAAGGGGAACAAACACTAAAGGCTACGAAGAGATGTTAAAAGACATAGACTACAAAGTAATAAGAGAAGGGCATGGCATATTCACGCCGATTTTTTACGTCGGAACAAAAATGTTCGCTAGAGATAGAGGAATTGAAAGTACTGTAGATCTAGATCTTATAATGAAGATTAGTGGTATAGCCAAAGAAGAAAAGGCTGATTATTTAATTTGCCACGATCAGTTTACAGCAATAGGCTGTTTGAAAGCCTTTGAAAGGAACAAAATTCCTTTTAGTGTGTTCGTTCACGAAAAGGTAACTAATTATTCCCTTCCGATCTTAGGAAAAATAATTAATAACTTTGAAAAAAAAATATTTATTAAAGCAAAAAAAGTTTTCGCAGTTACTGATAAGGTCGCCAGAACTATCTATGAGAAACACGGAATAAACGCAATATCTAATTATCCTGGTATGGATAAAATTTCTGAAAAATCCTTTAGAGAAAAGGAAAATTATCTAATAACAGTTTCATTTTGGGATCTAGGCAGGAAGCCCTGGGATTATGTAGAGGTAATAAAAAATGTAGATGATTATAAACTATTGTTTGTAGGTAATTGGAGAGTTAAAAAAGCTAAAGAATATTTTTTTAAGAAAGTTAAAGAAGAAGGAATAGAAAGTAAAGTGGAGATACTAGAAGGTATAAGTGAAAGTAAACTCCACGAGTTATACGATAAAAGCAAATTCCTTATTAGGTTTGGTTACGGTGAATATGGTCCAACTATGTCGTTTATTGAGGCTATGCAGCATACATTACCAGCGATAATTAATGATGAATTGGGAACAGCTGATTTGGCTAAAAGATATAATGTAGGTTTAGTTATCCATGGTATCAATATTAAAGAAATTAAAGAATTTCTGAAAAATATGAATGAAAATAAATATAAGGAATTACAGTTAGGTATAGCTAAAATACAGAAGGAATATACATGGGAAAATCATACAAAAAAACTAGTTGAAGGCATAACTTAATTTTAGTAAAGCATTTATTAGATCTCGCCTCGATTACAGATCGATATTTAAGGGAAAGACCCATAACTGCTGTTTAGTAGTTATATGGAGTCTTGCGATAAGCTCTGGCTTAAAATTAAGATAAAATCTAATAACTACTGTTCTTTTTTAGCTACTATGAACATGTGAGAAGCTAATGACGGAAAATGGGAGAAAAATCTATCTAGAGCAGAAGGCCATGAAGGGATACCATCTGCAATAAGTCCCCTCTTGTCTAGGACTTCGAAGCCGAAATATTCAAGGTACTCAATCATTGTCCTTAAAGTGAAAGATTTTGCGTGGCCATTAGTTTGGTCTTTATATGCCAACCTACCGAAGCCCTTTACAAACGATACGTCGTGAGAAAAGGGCTGATAACCCATAAATAGTGCCAGCCTATTAATCCATGATGATAGATTAGGAGTTGATAAAATTAGAATACCGTTTTCTCCTTTCTTTAATACTCTATGGATTTCGCTCAATACTAAATCTGAGTTATATATATGCTCTATAACCTCTTCAAAAATAACCGCATTAACACTAGAATCCATAAAAGGGAGTTTAGATGTATTAACGTCCTCTACGTAGGCGTAATTCAGTTCCTCCTTATCTCATCTTCAGCAGAAGAGGCAATTTCAATACAGTAAGCATCTTTAAATCCTAGCCTTTCCTTAAAATACCTCAAATTTTTCCCATTACCGCACCCTATTTCAACTATAGTCCTTTTTTCATTTAAAAGGAGTGATAAGGCCTTTTCGGTTAACGTAATTCTTTCTAACATGTGCTTAGTTAAATCCAACTTAACATAGTGTGTTTTATAAAAATCCTTTATGGGATGTTTTTCCGTGTTTGCATTTAAGCAAAATCCTGCTACATACTTTTCTTTAATGCTTCTGCGTTTTGAGGTTTAAACTTTTAACATCAAAATTTAGCTATATCTTCTACCGTAGAGTATTTTGAATTCTTCCTTACAGCAGTTATGGGACTTTAACGTAACTTAAAGATTTTCATCAGCCCAGGTGGTCCGCCTAAATAACGTTCAACGAACCTGAGGAACGCCTCCACGCTCCTCAGGTTAAGAGCCCCCACCAGCTCCCTGACGACGTTGACCATGATGGTGAAGATCGTGAGGTACCCCTGAAGCCTCTCTCTCCTCCAGAACGAGGAGTCCTCCAGTCCCAAGGCCTTGACGTCCCTGTGGAGCTCCTCAATCTCCCACCTCATCCTCCATGCCT
The DNA here is from genome assembly GCF_037389975.1 of Stygiolobus sp. CP859M. NCBI lineage: Archaea > Thermoproteati > Thermoproteota > Thermoprotei > Sulfolobales > Sulfolobaceae > Stygiolobus > Stygiolobus sp. CP859M. The sequence goes on from NZ_JBBHKS010000004.1 coordinate 30,438, forward strand.
CCTCGATCTCCTCCTCACTGAGCGAGAGATCGGTCGTGTAGAGGTACCTAACGTGTGTACCGGAGTCACCTTTATATTCTTGGACTAGCAATTTTACTGTAGTCACTCGGTCTCCCAGGGTCAGGTCGGCGTAGTAGACTCCTGGGGGTAGGTCTCCCACTCGGAGGTGTCCCTCCACCTCCTCGAGGGTCCCCCGGGCCGACTCGACCCTGAGGAGCCTCCGGTTGGACTTGAGCTCAGACACTACGTTGTCCTTCACGAGCTTCTCCGACCAGTACCACGAGTCGAAGACGACCATGGACACGCTAAAGCGCTCCTTGAGCACGTCCAACATCTCCTTGGCCAAGTCGATCTTGGTCTTGAACTCGGTGACCATCCCCAAGTCCAACATCTTCCTCACGGCGTAGGGGAAGGCTCCCACCATGAACGTCCTGCCCGTGGAGAGGTCCACTATGGCGACCGTGAGGAGTTGTATACCCCTCTCGAACCTCCGGTGGGTGTGGCAGTAGATCCAGTAGTTCCCGTGGGGGCTCACGTCCTTTCCTCTGGAGTACTCCTTGTGGTCCACGGTGTCGTCTATGATTACGGCCACCTCACCCTTCACCAGCCCCGACAGGACCTTCAAGTAGTCCCTCCACGCGTCTTCGAGTTCCCCCAACGCCTCCAGCAGGTTTGCGTAGTCCAACCCGAACGTCTCAGCAGCATTCTTCACGCTGGCCCTACCGCCTAGCAGGGTCATGAGGGCTAGTGCTAACCCGACCTTCCTGCTCCTCCCGTTCCTCCTCACTATGCCCAGGACTTTGTTCACTGCCTTGACCAACTTCTCCTTAGCTAACTCGATTTGTCCTTTTCCGTTTGACATCTTTTCAGTATGAAGACGTCTAAAATTAAAAACTTCTCGCTAATACCGACTTCTTGGTATTACCTCCCTAAGATTCCCATAACTGCTGAATAAATTTTGCCAAGGGAATAAAAAGGTTAAGTAACTACGAGCCTGTAATCGTTTCGTTATCAGTTTCGCTAGACACTAGCAAGTTAGGAAACATAGAAGTAGACAATCTATGTAAAAGTTTGAGAGTATTTTCTAGTTTTAGAATTCTTCTAGGCTCTTCCTCTCCTCCAAGACCATTTAAGAGGGAAACAAGTGTACAAGAATTATAAGGGGAGACAATAAGAGGAGCAATTACATTGAAGAGAAATTCAAGGTGAAAATAAGCTATGTGACCGCTTGGAGGATAACAAGGAAAAGGCCAAAAATACCCTAACATCAAACCTTACATAAGAAGAGGCCAATAGATGCAGTTGACATACTTAGGGAGAGGTTAAAGTGTATTAAGAAGGGTGTTAAGACATTTTTCATGGATGAGTGTGGTTTTTCGTCAAGACCCTTCTAAGGTTAGGCGTTCGGGTTTGCCATCTGATTATCCTAGAGTTAATGGTCTTGGTTGTATTCCTTTGATTGATGGTTTTCTGGTTTTTATGAGTTTTTCCTTCTAATATTCTAGGGTTTTTCGCTAGTTTTCTTTACTTGCTTAGGGTTAGGAATTCCGGTAATATTGTTTTGGATAATGCTAGTTTTCATAAGAGTTCTTATGTTTTAACGGTTGCTTCTAGGCTTAACATTACTTTACTCCCTATTCTCCAGACTTAAACCCTATTGAACTGGAAGGATTTGAAGAGTTGGCTTAATACTTACTATAATCCCGAGTTGGATCATGTTGAGGATGAGTTCTATTATCTTATTTCTCAAGGTACTAGTTATTAGGTTGAGTTGTTTAGCGATAAGCTTAAGGAAGGTGTTGTTAAGGAAAAATTTTTGCTAATTCTCAAATATTATCTGTTAACAAGTCTTAACAAGTCTATTCTCTTAATTAAGCAACCTTTTCTGAAGATTTTTCTATATTTTATACCGATAAAATTTTTAAACCGTTACAACTATTATGAAAAAAGAAGATATATACAGAAGCAATAATCATTACTAAGGGAGGATATGCCATCTGCTTTGGCTAAACTACTGGTTAAAATAAACAGCAGAAAATTAAGAAATTATTTAATTTTAATTTCTATATATTCCATTATATTTTCTGACTTTGTAGTTAATCCAAATATATTCCAACTGACTGATGAACTTCCACCCTTTTATCATCTAGAACAAGACATGCTTTACTTAGAATTGCCTTATGTCTTTTATAATTTCGGAGGTCCAAATACCATATCTATCTACTATATTATTAAAGGTATTCTATCTGTAATATTTGGACCAAGTATTGTACAACGGATTATATATATTATGCCATTTTATATTAGCTCAATTTTATTTCTGAACTTCGTAGATTATATTTTCAAATTAGAAAAAATAAGACTCAGCTATACTACGGATTTAATAGAAATAATACTTTCGTTAGTTTATTCAATATCACCCTTTATCTTAAATAATTTTCTAAATGGGGAAGAAGGTTTTATGTTTATGGAAAGCTTTATACCTTTTTATTTATTACTTCTATTTAAAGCAATTTTCGAGAAAATTACAAAAAATGATGTATTATTAAGCATTCTCATTTCTACCTTTTTAATTAGTGTGTCGTTTGAGTTTAGTTCATTTATCTTCGCTATAATGATTCCATTTATCATATATCAATTATTATTTGAATATAAAAAGCTTTTGGAAATTTTAAAAATAATTTCTACATTAATTGTATCAATTATATTAAATATACAAAATCTATTTATTATTGTTAATACTTTTATAATAAAGGGAGCTTTTTTTAGCGATCAAAATTATGGATATACACTTTATCTAAATGTATTCAAGACGAATTTTGGAATTTCTACATTTCACTTTATTTTGTTTTCATTGTTCATTACCTCTACATTATTTTTATTTATAAGTAGAAAAGGATTGGTAAAGATATCTGCTATTGTCCTTGCATACATGACTCTACTTGTATATATATATAGTCAAGTTTTAAATGGAGATTCATCTTTTGTATATAGTATAGCAAAAAGTTATATTCTGGCAGTACTTATACACTATATTTACTTTGCAGGAATTATAACGCCGCTCTCTTTCACTATATTAGCTATATTTATTTTAAAATTAGTAAAAGCTGATAAAAGAAAATTACTATATTTAAGTCTTATATTTATAATTTTGTCTGAATTTGGGATTTTTATACATACAAGTTTATGGCCGGCGTATAGTGATGAGGAATTCTTTAATTTCAGTTATAAAGATATATTTTATTATCATGAAATAAAATATCCATTCATCAACGTATCAAATTTTCTAATTAAACAAAATCTGTCTTATGGATACTCTCTATATTCTACTATGATTCCAATGGCACCATATCCTCAAAATTTTTTACCTAATTATTTTATGCCGATTATCTCACCAGGTTTTAGTGCATATTTTCCGTCTAAAAGTTACGCCGAAGAGGCAAATTGTTTCTTATATGAAAATATAACAGAATTCGGCTATTTGTTGGCTTTTAGTGGCATAAAATATATAGTAGTTATGAATTATATTTATAATACTACATGGCCTCATGCCTATGATAGTCCTACGGTATCTAATTGGGGGTATAATTACTTTATAACGGGTTCACCTAATTTTGTTAACATTACGCTTTCACGCTCTAAAGATTTCTCACTTGTTTATAATAGCATTAATGTATCTATATATAATAATTTATTATCTAGATATCCATTGGATTTAGTTCCTTTTAATTCCTCTAACTTAAGCAATTTAAATATATCTCAGATTATACACATAGTGAATTTCACAAATGCTCAAAAAATTAATATTGTACAAAATTATAATTTCATTAATATTAATATTAATGAAATTAAAGGGAGAGTTTACTATTTAATTCTTGATTTTAAATATGACCCTAATTGGATTTTAGTTTATGGGAATAAGCAGATAAAGGGATTTGAAGGACCATTTGGCTTACAAGCTTTTAATATATCCCATGTTAATATTACGCATTTTATATTGAAGTATAAAGGAGAAACTACATACAGAACTTTGAACTATCTTTCGATCTCATTGTATGTTATAATAAGTGTTTTAACCATTGTAATAAGAATCAAGGGGAGAAGGACTTAATGATTTTTATTTCATTTTGTATTATTTCATCCCAATTTGAATGTTTTTTCAAAAAATCTTTAACAGTTTCATCAAATAAATAATCTAAATCCTTATTATAATACGCTTTGACTATATGAAACAATTCTTTTTCATTATGAACAAATATTACTGGTTTAATGTTTTTATATATTTCTTCAGTCCCGTTGTAAAATGATATCACTGGCGTATAGTTAGCTATAGACTCTAAATTCACAAAACTGTAAGTTTCACTATAAGAAAAGTTAATATTGAGTTTACTGCTTCTAAGATTTTTTAAAGCTTCTTCATGGGGTAATTTACCTAATATTTTTATTACATTATTTTTATTTTTAACTAAGTTAAAAATTTGTTTCTGAGCGATTCTAGGTAGATCTCCAATTAATGTCAGTTTAATCTCATCATTGTTCTGACCTAATATTTTTAAGAACTTTATCAACCTACATAGTCCTTTAAATGGAGTAAATGCCGTAGATATAGATACAATACCTTCTTTATTTTTAGAAATATTATGGTTATCATATAAGTTTATAGCTATCCCAGGGAAAAGTCTCTTGGTGATAATATTATATTTGAACAGCGAATATTTTCTCAATGAATTAGTATTTATATAGATAGCAAAATTTAATTTATTGCTTGAAAAAATTTTCCTAAACATCATGTGTAATAGTAATTTCTCGCTTAATTTTTTCACAGAAAGCAGAGGATTAACACATGAATAGGTATTCAATATATATCTAATCTCATCTAAATATCCACCATTAATCCATGACCCATGAACTATAAACCCTCTCAATCTAGATTTAATTTGAATGGCTAGATTAAGATCAGTAAAGGCTTCACTTGTTACATAGATTAGGTCATAATTATCATTTAGCTTACTTTTGATATACTGGATTAATCTGATATCGAAAAAATGTTTGTGGTTTAGATTCAGAATTGAGTATAGATCAAAAGGAATTTCTAGATTATAGACTCCAGAGAATCGGTAAATATCTTCTACATAACGTTCTCCGAATTTAGGGACTCGTTTAAGATTTCCTAAAATACTTGGAATATAATAAACCTTATCAAAATATTTAGATACTTTAGACAGGAAAATTGTACTTCTGATACTTCCACCTGATACTGCATCAGAATTATTATTTCCTACTATTGCCTCGCCTATTATTAAAACCTTTCTCACGACAATAATGAAACAAAAAACAAAACAAAAGTTTTACCCTGATAACATTTAGTACACTATCAATAACTTTGTTACGTTATAAACATAATGTTATGCAGTTAGGAAATTCTAGAATAATATGAAGTAAAATTAAGAAATCTAAGAGTAAAACTATACCTTAGTGTTTCTGAAAAAGTTTGTAAATTAGTATTATTAATTTGAATTACAGAAATTTAGCTTTAGCTTGCGAGGAAGAGAAGGACGCGAAGATTAGGAGAGAATTTACGCGGTGAAGTTGTATATAGAAGACAGTAAATTATAAGAACAAGTTTCACAAATGCTGAACAAGATATTATCTAATAATAAGATGATGAATTAGTAGGTACAAGAAAGAAGGTCTTGACGGTCTAAGATACAAGCCCAGATCGGATATACCGAGAAAAGCAGAAGAAAAGAAAATAGAACTAACATTAGACGATTGATCTGGAAAATACTTAATACAACAAGAATGCCGGACAACGTGAACATTAAAAATAGTACTACTGTAACTAGGAATAGAATAAAAGAAATTCGAGTTATGAGTACAGCTTTACTAGCTAAGATACAATCTCGTGAAACCTAGACCCGCAAACGTTTAAGCTATAAAGGACATGTGAGAAGACTTTAAAAAATGAAGGGCATAAAAAGGAAAAGCTCTGTTCTTTCTAGGTGAGAGTAGGATGATAATTTATACGTTGATCAAGAATGTTTCCGCTAATATCGGTAGTAAGCACTAACGGACGTCATCCTAGGTTTTCCTTATATCTATGTCGATCTTGCCTGATATAATCACCTGAAGTTGCTGTTTCCCTTTTAGGAGGCCTAATTGGAATCTATTAAGCGCCGCTTAAGGTATTACAAGCCATGTTTTGATAGTGGAAGGGCTTATGCGGTTAAGGATAATTATTTCCTTATAAGACCAAGGATACCATTGAGATTTGTTGTAGGAAGATATTTATCTCATGTTTACTCCTCCTTCTCGCTTAACCTTAACGTAACTAGGTGATCTTCAAGCCCCCTCAAGGAATACGTGAGTAATGAAAATTTTACACAATAAAAGATATAAAATTGTAATAAACAACTCTTTAAGGAAAATTTGTATAAATTTAGTTTTAATGCAATAATTTACTCGAAATTAGATAAAATTAACGTTTAAGAACTTCTTAGAGAAACTATCAATAATGATCAGATAAATAGATGCATACTCAGTAAAAGGGCGATTCGGGGCTCCCTTGCGAATTGTAATATCTCTGTTGATTTGGGCTTATTCAATGGAGGAATTACTGAATGTATTTAGTCATTTTACGAAGAAATAAGAGTTCTTGCAATATTACAAGAATGGGATAACAGGTCGAGAGGTTGTAGTTGAGGGCTATAGCCCGACGATCCTCCAGGTGAAGTGGCACTCGCAGAACTCTCCAGGGGGGAGTTGAAGAACTGGTCGGGTTGTTGGACCTGAGGAGGGGCCAGAGCTCGGCGTTCTCAGCACGGGCAGGAGGAGGGCCCTGAGTACTAGCCTTTCCTCCCTGAGCACCTCCTCACCTGTACAGTACGACAACCTCACCGTGACCCACTCCAGCCCGTACAAGACCCCCGGAGGAAGACCTTAAACCCCTCAGGAATCTGTACCCGGCGTAACCCATCCTCCTCTCCATCTCATTCATTTAATAGCGTGACCTCCCCAACTACCTCAAGGGGGAGCGCGGTCACCACGTGATTGAATAAACATCTCACGGTATGGCCTAGCGCTCGTCCCCTTTTTAGTGTTACTAATGTAGGATCAATTAAGCCACTTTCATTCTATAGAAACAAATAGAAATCGCAATGGAGTCCTGAATCGCCCCAGTAAAACTATGCTAATACTTCAGAAAGTAAGGAGTAAGAGTATTATATGTAAGCCAAATATACGGTTGAGGGAGAAAGACCCGAGAGGAAAGAAAACAGATTTTTATGAAGCATAAAAACTAGTAAACATCACAAACAAGGTAAAGGAGTATAACTACAACCATCAAACGAACTAATAACACCATAAGTCTTCCTAAAAAGCCTTTAATAAAGTGAAGGTAGAGAGATCATTATTCCTAAACTTAGTAATGGGGGCAAGAAAATCCTGAAGAATTCTCTTAAGAGTAACATCATAATGCAATTATACAATTTATAGTACATAAAGATCATACATGAAAAAGTCAAAGTATTATCTAAAGCGCTTTTGAAAACAAGCTAGAAAATTTTAGAAGTAGAAGAAACAACATAATTATAAATTCTTGAATTTCACGTGTTATTAACTACCCCGGAGATGGGGAAACTTAATTCAGGAATGATATAATAGTTATTGTTGGGGACATTAAACGCTTTCCTAATCCCGCACCTTTCGTAGCCTATTGTGGTTTAGATCCAATAGTTGAGTAGAACTGTAAGGCTCCTCTAAGTAAGGGAATACTGAAGAAAGGTAAGGAGTAGTCGTGCGGGTTGTTCTAATTCCTTACTTAGATTAATTACTCTCGTAGTACTCCATTACTAAAATTCTAGGAAAGTCATGGGTTGAAAGGAAAGAGGTTGTACACTGCTTTAGTCGGGGAATTGGCTAGAATAGCTCGGAGCGTTTGGTGTAACAATAAGTCATATAAGCCTAAATAAATAAACCCTTTCCCGAATCATCACGTTGATTGAAAGTGTTCGCGTGACAATCTTACCAAATACTGTGCCTGAGGTTTAACTGAGAAATCTATTACTAAACGCTACACCGAAGTGCTTTCAGCTAAATGTTTAAAAACCTCTTTAATATTTACATAATGTGAATCCATTAAGAGGAGCTTTAAAATTTCTTTCTACATCTCTCTTTAATACTGTTTTAGGACTGATATTCTTCCTCATAGCGGGTTACTTTGCTACACCTTCGTTTATAGGCAAAATTTCCATAATTCAAGTCACGGAAATTTTTACTGGATATCTTTTCTCTATTTTACCTTATCAATTAATTACTAGAGAAGTAGCTCATTATTACTCTTCTTCTCAGTGCTATAATAGAATAGTTTATACGAGTCTCTCTTACGCAGTACTGGTATCTCCCCTCCTCCTCTTCCTCTTGTTCTTTCCGTCATATTTATGGATGTCTATACCTTATTTCGTGCTCTATCTTTTCACAAACTATCAAGGCCAATTGTTAACGGGCTTAGGTAAGTTCACTGAAGTTAATGTAGGTAACGCAGTCTTCACTATTTTCAGGTGGGGTTTTTCAATCATAGCAATTTTCTACCATAGTGTAGAGCTCCTGATTTTGATTTGGACTTTAGGGGCCGTAATGAAAGCTGTATACTATCAAATTTACCTCCCATTCAAGTTTTCTTTTGACAAGGCTACGTTTAAGGAAATTGCAAAGGTGGGTTTTCCTATATACTTAACCGGTATCGTTTATTTCATTTCTGGTCAAGGGGACAGAGTAGTTACTGCTTTCCTTTTAGGCTCCTATTACTTGGGTGTATACCAATTAGTAGCCTTAGCTGCAGTTGTTCCATCAATGCTTATCTCATCTTTCTCTTCTTCTCTTCTCCCTTCCTCGACGTATTATTACACAAAGGGAAGGGACATGAAAGAGATTTCCTCGATTAGCTTTAGGATTCTGACTCTAATTTCCCTACCCATGGCTATTTTAGGTTACGCTTTTTCCCCCCTTTTCATTTCGAAGTTTTTCCCTCAATACGTGCCGGGTATTCCTTCAATGCAGTTGTTAATTCTGTCCTTAACTTCAACGATGCCGTTACAACTCTTATCGACTTTTATGATAGCCGCAAAAAAGAATTATAGACCTTTCATAATTATAGGCATTATTAGCGCAGCAGAGGTTGTAGGAGTGTCTTATTATCTTATTCCTAGGATAGGTATCTACGGAGCGGCAATTGCTCAAGCTTTTAACGCGATTATTACTTCACTCCTCTACTTACTCTTTTCTCACATCCAAGGTGTATTCAAACTGGAAAGGAGGGAAATTGCAAGTCTTGTGTTAATAGGTTTATCTTTTTTAGCTTTGACAAATTGGTGGGAAGTTATATTAATAGTAGTTCTTTTGGGTTTCAAATTGTTAGGAATAATAGGTAGTGAGGAAGTAAAAATAGTTGAAGGCTTTATCCCCTCTAGTTTAAAGAGGATAGCTAGGATTCTTTATTTAATCACGAGATAATGAAAGAGTTTGATAGGTAAGTTTCTACTAGCCAACAGCTGCTATATAGCGAGCTTTGTTAAATATTAAAATCAAAAGAGAACATTATACGACAAATAAGAGTAGAAAAAACTCCTTTGGTATTTTTCCGTTTATACACTCTGTTATAAGATTGATAAGGAGGTCATAGGGAAATTCCTCTCATTCTCTTTCCTTGCCTTACAATTTTTCTTAGTCCTCCTCTTCTCAAATTACGTTAAGTTAGCAATACCTTACATTTTCCTTTACCCCTTGAATGGTATCATTGGGTCAATAATGGTAGGAATGGACATGTTTACAGAGGGAGCAATAACAGGAAACCTCACAATAAGGTGGGGGATCTCGATAATTGCAGTCCTCTCACAATTTTCATTGAAATATGGACTTTGGGAAGGATTATCTCAGTCTCAATGAACATGTTTTCCTACTTAAGAATACTTTTTTGAGGCGACCCGTAAAGTCTTTTAGGTCTTACTGGATACTAGTCCTATTTACTTGATTATACATTTAAAGAAAGGGGTTATTTTCCATAAATCACACGTATTGGAGTAAAAAAGATATATAATAGTAAATATATTTTTTATATAATGGCTAACTACTTTGCGAAAGCCCATGTTTTTTATATATTTACAGTTACGAATTGTCATGTTGGCAGTGGTTCTACTGCTTCTGAAGAGATTGACTTACCCTTCCAGAGGGATAGTTTAGGTTACCCTACAATTTACGCTTCAAGTTTAAAGGGTTCAATAAAGTCCTTTCTTTTAAGAACTTATGAAGATAGTAAAAAAGGTGATGTATTTTATTTATTCGGCAAGGATGAGAGTGCGGATGAAGCGTCTAAAGTTTCAATTTTAGACGCGGTATTGCTCTTAATTCCAGCTAGGATAATTTCGGTCTCCAATGGTTTTAGTGGAGTTTATGCCTATGCTACTACTGTTGAGCTTTTAGATACTGCAAAGTCTTATCTTGATGCTGTTTTCTCACTTACTCAAGGTAATCTCGATGGGAAGAATGATGACGTTAAGTTCTATAAGGTCGATGAAAATGGAAACTTGGAAGTAATAGTTAATGAGAGTTATTTTAAGTTTAAGGAAAATGACGACTTAAAAAACAACTATTCCAGACTTATACCACCCAGTGTGAATAAACCTATTTTAGTCTTTGAGGGTAATATAGGCAAGGATATTATTAATAGGTCTTTGATTAGGGTTAGGAGGATAAGGATAGACAGGAGTAAAAAGACTGTTGAGATTGGGGGCTTATGGTCTGAGGAATATGTTCCTCATGATACTTATTTCATGAGTGTGGCGTTAGTAAGGGAAGATGGTAAGAAAGACGGTGGGTCACAGAGCACTTTAGAATTATTTAATTCTATTAAAAATAAATTAAATTACTTAGTTATCGGAGGTCATGAAACTATAGGTAAGGGTATAGTTAGGCTTATATGGGCTGATTAAAATGATAGATGGTATCAAGTTAGCAATTGATGTTTTTCCTAAAACGATTTCAAATATAGAGGATAAGGATGTTTTAAAATATCTAAAAAGTAGGTGTAGGGATTTCCCAGAGGAGGTCTTAAATAGCGGCTTTTTGCCGGCTTTCCTATTTTATCTTTCGAAATCAAATATTTGTGTCATGATAGATTTTTTGGATTATCTTAATAATAATTCTGAAAGCAAATTTGATAAATTTGATAAAAACGAGTCAAAGCAAACTATTGCTTACACAATATTTACTGCATTAGTGATTTATTTTCTAGAAAAAACTGAACTAAAAGATAAGTTAGGACTTAATGACTTAGGTAAATTATGCTCTAATAATAACAGCGAGAGTGCCAAAAAGCTTGAGGAAATTTTAAACGGGCTTTATTTTAATTCCTCAATTGTAACTATACTGTCAAAGAACTATTTATTAACTTTAAAGAGACTTGCGGAGGCTATAATAAATGTATGAAGAAATCTTGAGCATAGATGCCATAGCTTTATACCCTATAGTTGGAGGCTACAATAGTTATCCAGTAAGTTTAACAGTGGGCTATGAAGAACCAATAAGGGCTACTGAAATAAAGGGGCTGTGGAAATGGTGGACAAGGATTTTATTGGAGAGCGTGATTTTTAAACGGGGGAACTATGTCGTTCCGTATTCTGAAATAGATAAAGTTATGGAGGACATTTTCGGTAGTGAGGATAAAAAGTCGTTAGTTAGAATTGATGTTAAGGTTAATGATGGTTTTATTAGTGTGGCTGAAAAAATATGGCAATTTTTGCAAGACTTTTTCAAAAAAGGTCAAGTCATTAATCAAAGAAATGTATCTAGTCAAAATAATATTATTATTCAGGTGCAAAATCCCAATGTTAATGTTAGAAAAAATGTTTATGTTATTAATATTGATACCTATAATAATTTAGAAAATATAAGAGTTAGGAGAGACGATAGAGATCCAAAACCAGATGATAAATTCATAGTTATTGACTTTAATAATAAGAAAATCTCTATTAGAGGAGTTGGTGAGCTGAAGCTTGAAGGTTTAGATAAACATTTAACAATAGACAACATGAGGGACTTCTTATCTATACCTAGAATCAAGTTGGATATGCTTAGATATAATAATACTGGACTTAAAATAAAAGGCTTAAACGATCGTGAATTAAATGAGTTAATGAGGATTATTTTAGATCTTATTACGACAGTTCTAATACCAAAAGAGGTCAAGTTTACAATAAGTATTAAAGTGGATACGGAAAGATTAAAAAATGAAAAGAACGAATTAGATACGAATAAAGTTAAAAAGTTAAAATTTGCTCTTTATTCATTATTTGTTTACTTAATACTGGGAGGAATTGGAAGGATGACGAATAGGGGGATGGGCTCATTATCACCTTCACCATCTAGAATTGAATGCCGTGATAACGACTTATGTGAGAATTTAGTGTCGTTATTTAACGAGTTTTCAAAAATATCTGATGAAAATAAAATTATCGATTTTATTAGAACGTTGATAGATTTTGATAGTCTTGAAAAATTAAGCGAAAACTGGATTAATGAAATTGGAAACACAAGTAAGGTAAATAATGTGTTTTATATTTCGACTTATTCACTTAAGTGTCTTTACACAAGGGAAATTAATGATCCGTTAAAATATCTTAACGCTTTAGGTGAATTAACATTATCTACCAGTATAAACGATCCAACTTTTGCAAATGAAATACTTGGCAGACCTAGAAAACGTGACGACATTAGGCTTCCCTCAGCATTTAGATTTAAGATCTTATATATAGGAAATAAGTATTATCTAATCTGGTATCTACTAGACAGATATAGTGATGCAAATTCTTCGCATAGTTTCATTGAATCCTACAAAGAGGAGATAGCCCGATTCATAAAAAATGCACAACAAAAGTTGGGTGAGGTTCACTGAGTTTATTTAGATTATTAAAATATATCGACGAAACGTATTTTTCATCTATAAATACTAATTTTCAATCTATCAATCTTTATTCCATATTACAGTTAGAGGGAATTATCATAGGCATACTTAGACTTTACTCCAATAATAAAGCTGGTGAAAAGGAACTAGATGATTTTGAAAACATACCTATCGCTGAAATATATAAAAATTATATTAGATTTAAAAATTACCAAGAACAAAGATATTCTATCAAAGATATATATAATTTAAAGAAAAGACAGATAGTCGAATTATTGTCAATTAGCTATAAACCGGGCTTTTCTATGTTACGTGACGTAATTAATAATATAAAGGAAATACTGGAAAAGCTAAAGTACAGCCTTATTGATGTCAGGATAAAGACTTCTTCAAAGACATTTATAGGGGTTTCCACTCAATTTGGATTTACCATTTTTGAATCTGGAATCTCTTTCGATCCAATATTTAATGCCCCATATATCCCAGCCTCTGAAATTAAGGGAATTTTGAGAAGCTGTATTGAGGATAAAGATAAGAGACTAGTAGAAAAATTATTTGGAACGGAGAATAATGAGGGACTTCTAATGATAACTGATGCATTTCCAATAAGTGCGGAACGAAATACATTTTTACCAGAAATAATAACACCGCATTATACTAATGATGTAAAGCAAGAGACAGAGGTAAGCCCTAATCCCTTAATATTACTTGCAATTGCCCCTGGAGTGACATTTGAATTTTTAGTTTATTATAAAGATCAAAACTTGGATGATAAAGAAAAAGAGATTATAAAAGATTTGATTTTTAAAATGAGTAAAGAAGGAATAGGGGCTAAGACTACGTTAGGCTTCTCTCAATTCACGGTAAATGGAATCTCGTGGAGCGTGAAAAATTGATGAAGAGTTTAGAAGGGATAATTAAAGAAAAGTTTGCAGCTTTACTTCATGACCCACCGAATAAGCCGTTTATGTTAAAATGTACACGATATCGTGTATCGAAACAGTCTTTAAAAAACGCCAAATTTAAGTACCTATCTAATTTAACCCAAAATAAAATTGGGCATAAAGATATAGCGATAGAGTTAATATCGCATTTAGATTTTTTAAATGAAAATAATACAATGAAGATAATTAAAAAAAGTATCAAAAATAAGAAATCTATAGTTAATAGTGCCGATGGAAAAGCAAGTAAGTTTGATAGATATTTAACATCAACTTTATACAATAAATGGAGAAAGATACTTTTCGCAAACTATGACAATATAGAGCTTAAGAATTTTTTAGTACCAGAGCTTCAGGTCAAATTAAAAACAATTGAGTGTGAAAAAGAACCTATAAACGCAGAATGTTTCTTTAAAGATCCTTATTCTAAAGAAGACATTATTCAGTTATTCGAGTATATTTCAAATGTATTTAAGGCCTTAAATCTTAACGGGATAAGTGTTGAGACTTATAACGTATTTTACTTCCTTTACGAGTTGTTATGGATAGCTAAAGGTTATTCGGTTGGCCCAGCAGAAACTAGAGTCCCTACTCACTCAATTTTTGATCATTTATACGCTACTGCGTCGATATTAAATTGGTTTTATGGCACCAGTAAATTCCTAGTAGGTTTAGACATAGTAGGTGTTGCGGACTACATAAATAAGTCCAGGAAGCTCAGAGATTTGTGGGCTTCAAGTTATTTATTGTCAGCCCTAGTGTGGTATGTATTAATTAACATAGTAGAAAAGTTTGGAGCTGATGTAGTGCTGTTCCCGTCATTAAGATTTAATCCCTTCTTTGCTTCATATATTTACAATAAATACCTTAAAGATAAAGAAAATAGTAAGACAGTTATCCATGAAGTTGTTAATTTCATTACGAAATACATATTTAACAATGATGAAACATATAAAAAGTTAGGTATTCCTCCATACGCTATAATCCCAGCTAGAGCCACTTTAATATTGCCAGGAATAGGGTATGTTGAAAGAGAACTAAATCTTAAATGCGAAAGAGATCAGAATTCTCGATACAAATATGAGAAATGTATCCGTAATTATGTAGATGAGAAGTTCAGAGAAGGATGGAAAAAATTAGTAAGTTTCCTAATAGAATATGCTTCCAAAAATCCCAATGATTATTTCTGGGCTGTTTTCAATAAAGTAATGAGTATAACCAGCGTACAAGAATTCAAGGAAAAGCCCCCGTTGGCATTGAGAGTTATTGTTACAGAAATACCTAATGATGAGAAGGATGAAGACAAGGAACCTGATTATATGGATTTTGATAATAAATATATTAAGCTAGTTAGTGAGTTTAAGAAGCATAAGTTATCCCGTACTTCTCCAGCCACTCAGCTATCAAACTTTGAGTATTATAAAGATGCCATAGGAAAGAGTAGTAGAGGATTTGAGTATTGCAGTGTTTGTGGTATATTACCAGCTATTTTGATTTTACCTAAAGGTGATGAAGAGTATAAGGAATTTGTTAAGGGAATTATAGGGGAACAAATAGGTGATGAAAAGCTTGATGATTTAAAGGTTGTACTTTCACCAGGGGAGAAGTTGTGTCCGTGGTGTTTGATTAAACGAGGATTGGGTATGAGACCGGAAGTATTTAAAGTTCTAGTAAATAATGGGGATTTTGGACAAGAAGAGATAGAAAGTAAAAGAGTTTTTATACCGTCAGTGAGTCACATAGCATCTTACAAAAAATATGAGGCGTTTAAAAATGAGGAGTTAGAGTGCAAGGAAATAAGAGATATGATATCCTTGTGGAAATACTATGAAACTTATCCTGAGGATAAAAGATGTTTAATTCTTAAAGACCCAGAAACCCTATGGTTTGGAAGAACAAGAGATAAGACTTTATCACCTTATTATGCCCTCATTAGAGCAGATACAGATTATCTAGGCGACTTATTAGAGGGTAAGCTAACTCCTTATCTTGCTGGTATCATAGACTCTACTTTTTACGGTGGTAAAAAAGATGGCAAAGAAAATGTTGTTGAGAAAGCTATTAGGAGATATTTAGGAAACGCGGGAGAGGGATCGTATAAAAACGTTATGAAGCTTATGTTAAATAATAAGGAAAGCAAAGCA
This sequence comes from Stygiolobus sp. CP859M, assembly GCF_037389975.1. Lineage (NCBI taxonomy): Archaea > Thermoproteati > Thermoproteota > Thermoprotei > Sulfolobales > Sulfolobaceae > Stygiolobus > Stygiolobus sp. CP859M. The sequence continues at coordinate 46,478 of NZ_JBBHKS010000004.1, forward strand.
AAAGAAATTATAAAAGAAGAAATAAAAGATGAGAAATTGACAAATAACATAATAGATCAGATCAAGGAATTTATTAAGGAAAATCTAAGAAGAGATAGACTGGTTCTGTTCCCGTCATGGCACGTTAGCATTAGTAGCATGTTAAATAGAATATTACTTATGGAGATAAAGTTAGCAGAAGATTTAGATGGTTTTGTGGTCTACGCAGGTGGTGATGACTTATTAGCGATTTTACCAGTGGAGAAAGCTTTAGAATTCGTCGAAAAGAGTCGTAAAGCAATAGCGGGGATAATTAGGGATAATATTGGCGAATTTATGCAAACCGAGAGTAAGGGATTTGTTAAGTTAAATAACGCATATTTTAGCTTATTTCCCTTAGTAGGACGTAGCTATGTAATTTACTTTTCCCATATAAAATACCCATTACAGTTGGTATTGGAGGATTCTTATAATTTACTTGAAGATGGGAAAGAGAGGATAAGATATGGGAATTATAAAAAGGATATAGTGATAGTTAAATATAGGGGTTCGGCTAGTGTTCTTCCATTATCCATTAAGAGACCTAATGAAGATGAAGGTGATATTGACGAATATCTCAATAGTATTGCTAAGAGCCTAGAACTATTACGTAAGCTTTATGAACTAATTAAACAAGAAAAATTATCAAAAAGTGTTATTTACAATGTTTTATCTGATGAATTACTTAATAATGGAAAAATTAAAGATGAACTCTTAGCTATATATTTAGACTATTTGATCAATAGAAATAGGTTAGATAAAAAATTAAAATTTAGTTTTAATGATTATAAAGATTTAATACAGCTTGAAATCAAATCTGATAATAACTCTAAGACTTTAATATATAATCTATTTCAGACTTTAAGCAATATCTTAGGGGCTGAGAAGAGTGAGTGAGAAAGTAACCTTAGTAATTAAACCTTTAGAGCCATTAATGCTAAGATCTTCTGGAGAATTTGATATAGAAACTAAAGGTCCGGCATCATATGCTAAAACTTTACTAATTCCTAGACCCTCTACAATAGCAGGAATGTTAGCGTCCTTATTATATAAAGGAGTAGTTAAGGAAAATTGGATAGATGAAGTAAAGGAGAACATGAAACCGATAAACGAGATTTGTGGCCCTCTATTAGTTAAAGAGAATTACGCTTATGTTCCACTAAGAATAGGGGGTGTATTCACTCTTATTAAAGCTCCTTTGGATAAATTATCTGAAAGTATTAGAGACGAAATTTACGATATAATTAAGTTTTATAAAGATGAAGATAAAGAGAAGATCGACTATAACAAGATAGATACTGAAATGAGCGAATTAACAAGAGAAGATTTATCATCCGTTGTATTCATTCAACCTAGATTAGGAATAGGGCTTGACAGGGATAAAAAGGTTACTAAAGAAGGAATGTTGTATATCGCGAATTACGTTTCGATAGATGCCGAAATTCATGTCATTCTAACTGGTGATAAAAATGAAATTAAAATGGCATTAGATGGTAAGATTGCTTTTCTGGGTGGAGAAGGAAGGATAGTAAAACTAAGTATACTTGATAACGAGACCTTCAACTGTAGCAAGATTACTAATAATGGAATTTTATTATCTCCTTTGCCCGTAAATGAAGCTAATAGATTCATAGGAGAACTTGGCATTATAGGCATGGGTTTTGACATTAGAAATAAGAAAAGGAAGGAGATAGTAAAAGCTGTTCTTGAGGGTAGCATTGTAATGAGTGCTAATCCGATAACTAAATATAATGTTTTAGGATATAGTAGTCAAATCACGTTAAATTTGGGATGATAAATTTTTTAAATAACTATTAGTTTTTAAAACAATAATCAAGATGATATTAGTCGACCTTCTCTTCTTTTTAAGGGCAGTTTACTTGATAAGCTAAATCACCATTCAGATAAGAGCTCTAGGCATAGGGGCTGGACAAGGAGCATGAGGAGGTTAAATCGCGAAACTATATAGAAGTCTGACCTTCTTTCTCTATAAGCACTTCAAGGAAAGTTTACCTCTTTATCTATCTTCTTCAGTAACTTTCCTCTCTTCACAAGGTGACAGAGTTACAGCTGCTTACTTACTTGGCTCACATCACTTGGGTCTGTATCAATTTTCTGCTTTAGTAGCTGGAGTACCTTCAATGGTTTTAGGTTCAATGAGCGTAGTTCTATTACCTGCAGCATCATTTTACAAGGCTTTAGGTAGTTACGAGAAGAAAATGTCCTCGCATTCCTTCCGCGTGCTAGCTCTAATCTCCTTCTTAGCCGTTATAATATCGATACCCGACGCAATATTTGTCGTGGACAAATTCTTTCCGGAATACGCAGAAGGATAAAAGTTCTAGTTCTACTCCTTCTAGCCTCGACTCTGCCCTATCCAATAATGTCTTTAACTAATTTCATAATCGCGGTAAGAAAATCGTTGAGGCCTTCCCTGGTCTTGTCTGTTCTTAACGGTAGCTTAGTCATACCGACTTCATTTCTTCTAATTCCGAGGCTAGGTATAATAGGTGGTGCTCTGTCTCAGGTGATAGTCTCCGTAATTTCTTCCTTGTTCATTGTGTTATACGCTACAAGGACCTACACTTTCACCGTCGGTCGGTAGGAGGGAGATTACACTGTTCGTAATGATGCCTTTAATAGGAGTTCATGAGGTGTTCGTGGATCCACCATATTTAGACTTTTTGTTAGTTCTTCTCGTTCCTCTACTGTTTAAGTTGTTGAAAATAGTATAATCGAAGATGTAAAAATTATTGAGTCTTTTTTACCTTCTAAGCTGAAGTTTATTGTCGCGATCATGAGGGTTATAAGTGCGAACGGAGTTTATACGCTTAAGAAAAATTTTTTAAAAGACAGAAAATACCGACACAGTGCTTGACGCTCAAGTATTCACAGAGAATTTAGTTGTATAAGTTGCTAGAAGTTTAAGTAGCTGTTGAGTCTTTATTACGAAAAACGCGGAGATGGATAACTTATGGGACGTGGTCTTACTGGATAAGGCTTGTATGACATTGATGACGTTATGTTTTTGATGAAGGAACAAAGCTCTAAGATCAAGAAAAGGCGTCATGTCTGGTATTACGATAAAATCATCAGACAAAATCTCGATTGTTAAAATGGACATAAGAGGTGCTGAGAGAAGGGTGATGAAAGACTACGAGTGATTATATCGTACGAAGTGGATAATGATTAAACTTTACGTCAGAGAAGGCGTTGAAGCTTGTCCCAATAACATTAAGAAATAAGGGTTTCATAACTAGGTTCATAACGAAGGAGATTTAATTAAGAGTACAATCAAGACTCTCTTCTTCATCCCGTTTCGCTTATGAGGAGGAAGTAAGGACTAAGTGTTTCTGAACTACTCGAGGAGGAAACGTGACGTGACAACTTCAAGTACGGGGGGTATAAGACTGTTCAAAAGAAAAGGAGAGGATTAGAGACAAACGACGGGAAAAAGAGAGAATTAGAAGCTAACTTATGTTAAGGTTTACTAACATAAGAAACTCATTATTGTTAACTGTCGTCTTAGCTATAACTTATAAAGTCTTGCCATTCCTCTTTTACTACTTCATAATAGGTTATGTCCTTCCAAGCGATATAAACTTCACCTTTTCTGTATCTAAAACTAAATCGTCTCTTATGTCTACCACTTTTCCCTCTACAACACCGTTATTTGTGTGTGCTTTAATTTTTGGTCTTATAACACCAGCTAAGAAAAAATACTGATTCAAAGTCCTCTTTGCATTGCAGTTTTGACGCTATAAGAACTCTCTTATACTTGAACTGCAATTATTGTGATCAATTCATTCCCTATTACACTCTCAAGGTTTATATTTGAGTAAAGCCTATAAGTCAGAATTTCAAATGCAGTGAAAAATACTGAGCATTAGGAGGAAATAGGGGTCAAAAATAAGACCGAGACTTCTTCGTTGTTTCGTAGGCAATTTATTCATAATTAACTCTAATTAACCTTGTTATTGCCGATCCTACTACTAGCGGATCCAGAAATATATAGATTATGTTGAATAAAGAGGGAAGAATGAACAATAGATAGCGATAACGCGGTAATGTAAAAATTACGAGTGCGAGGAAATATAAAAAAGTTCGGAGTTTTTTAATGTGTATATCGCGTCATGAAGGTTAAGTAGTTTTTTCTGATATCCTCCCTTTAGAGGTATCTCAATATTCCTGAATAGTGCTCCCAATACTCCCACTCTGTTAACTCCTACTTCGTATCGCTACATATATACATATAATGATATATGAATGATAATATACCTGAAATTGATTCGGAAATTATGGGTGATGTGAGACTTGTGAGAAATAAGGGAATCAACATGGCAGTTGGGTTCAACTTGTTCACCTCATCTGAGAAGAATTGTGTGATTATAATTCAGTTCATTTTTTAACACGTGTTAACGTTATCGCTATAAACAGCGGTATAGCGTCTTTTACTATCTCAGTCGGCAATGATGCATTTAGAGGCTTCACGACTAAAGCAAGAAGTATTATTTCACCTACTACGTAGGGTATGACGTAGAATTTGTTTTCGTCGTAAAGTTTGCGATATTTGAAAACCTTTCCGAGGACGAAAACAAGAGATACTAAGGTTAGAGCTAAAAAAAAAAAAAAGAATTTTGTGGTAGTACTCTCAAGTTGTAATATTTTAAGGTTTCAAATACCACGTTGATTATACTAGAAATAATAATTGCTTTCACTAGATCTATTCCTTTATCCAATACTCCATATCTAACGTAATAAAGCACCTTTTGGGCAGTGTCGATAACTTTTTTATAATCCACTTCTTTCCACCTGATTATTCCATTCATAGACACAAATAGCATAAACGTCTTTCTACAAAGCTTCTGGTAATACCTAAGACAATATGCCGAATTTGTACCACTATACTCCTAAAGTAGATTTTTATTCGCTTAGGAGATTTGCTCCTATTATGAAGTTGGCCACAGTCGTTTCTATTATATTCATAATCGCTTTAATTTTCTCAGGAATAATTTACACAATTTACTTTGAAAATATATTTAATGCGTATGCATACACACAGAATTCTATAATGAAATATTTCTTATCACCTCAGCAAATAAAACCAAATGATAAATCAATAACAGTGAACGATACGGCATCCGAGCTTATGTATTATAATGTTTCTGAAAGTGAGTTAACTGAGTTAATACACAATACTAGAACTTACACTAACGATATTAGCTATTTGTTAGCGTCGATTGCAGGGTTAATAATATTCTACGGACTATATATTTTCCTTTATTTCAAGGTTTTTATTAGAAATTTATTGCCAAGCTCTGTTTTCCATACTCTATTTCCTAGTATTGTTGAACTTATCATTATTATACTCATATCTTTATCTCTAAGATTTATTTTCCTTATTACGATTTTCCCTATCCATTTGACTTTTCTTTATGCAATAGACCATTTGCTACCTCTAGACTCTGCTTATTCAATGATAGATTCACTGATCTTTGGTTTAGATATCTTTTTATTTGTGGTAGAGTTTTTAATGGAACGGGTTACCGAGAACGAAATTGTATCAACTCCTACTACAATTGATAAAGCAGTGAAATTATTTTATTCCTTTAATAAAATATTGGAACATGTTATTAACGTATTGAAATTAGTAATTAAAATTTCAGTTATAATTACATTTGCTATCTCAATAGTTACAACTTTTTTGGCTTATTTTAATATCGCATATCTAATAGAAGACTTTGTCTTTGTATTTTCTACGATGTCAATGATTACCGTTCTGGTATTGTTCGTTTTAATTACCGAATTCCTAGTCAATATAAGCTTCAAAGGAATGAGTTATATAGAGAGGGGTTCAAACTTTCATTGATGTTTCATGAATTTGTATTCAACCTCTCGGCCTCATGCTCCTTATTTCCCTTGTATAAAACATATTAGTCAGATCCGTATTACATAGATCTGATTAATTGCATCTTATCACATAATCTAGGAGATAATCGTAATTTCCTTGATTTGTAAAAAGAACGTATCTAGCCAATTTTAATTTTTCCTATATTAAAAGTAAAATACAATTCTATTATATTATTTAAAATCAAAATATATTCTAAATTAGTATTTGATACTTATAATATGCCATTCTTAAAGTATAAGGTTCTTAAAGCATTAATAAAAGGAATGGAATTATTTTTAACTTGTCAAATTGTGTGAACGACCACACTTATTTAGCACATCACGATATTTATTAGTTAGAATTGCAGTAATTATCCTAACTAAAGGAGGAACTAAAATATAAACAATAATGAAGTAAAACCCTTGAGGGAGATTAAAGCAAACATATCTCTTGTTACTCTCTCGTTCTTCTCTATCATAGAACTCAGGATTATTACAAACTCTCCTTATAGCATTAATGATAACACTAGTATCTATCCCTCTGTTTCTTAAGACTTGAAAATGCTAATTCTATCTAATGCGTGTTGGCTTATTTCACAGTTTGGAATAAACTCCATGAAATCATTGTACAAGGACTCCCCCCCTGAGTCCCTTAAATCCGGGTAAACCGTTAAGTTTGTGATCTCCAAATAAACGTTAATTCTCTTACCCTCTACGCTTATTTCTACTTCAGGCTTCTCAACAACATTAACCTCTTTAGGCACTATACCTCTATGGAACACTAGATTTTGGGGATTACACGGTTCACCGAATTTAGGCTGATTAGTATCTACAGAAACTACTGCATTTACTTGGACGCTGTAATTTTCACCGCTCTTAATCACGTGAATTGGTATAGGATAAATTCTGATCTTAAGCTCTTCATCCCCTACCCTCATTATTAGAATACCGGGCTTAATAGAAGTTAACTCATAGTCATCAAGAACTATCATTTACTATCGTCCTCGTAAACTATATCAATTGCGACTATTCTACCGTGTTTATCCCTCCAAATTTGAACGTTGGCATTGTGATATTCCACATCGTAAGGAGAACCTCCGAATTCTATCAAAATACCGTCATCATATTCTCTAATGGTTGGTAAAATCATATTCAATGAAAAGTTCTGAACAGAAGCATTGTACGAGACATTTTGTTGTAAAATAAACTCATACATAGAATTAAAACTCATCTGACGCTAAAAACTTTTACTCCTCTAATAAATTTAGGTTTGAGTCAGCATTTTTGAGTGTGGACAACAATTTTATTCATTTGAAATTTGGTTAAAATTTTCTTAAAGTTGTATCATTTAAACTCTCTGATTCACAATAAAATTTTTGGACATGGTTAATATTACAACACTATATTTTATTAACTGATAAATCTTGTGTTGAATTGAAATTAAATTTACACCTTATATAATTTATACTGAATTAACAAAATTGTTGCCCGCACTCACATTCCCGCTGGCGGGGCTTTTTGCTCCTTAACTCCCAATTTTTGTAATTTTGAATAAATCTCAAATAAATGAAATTATTAATCATACTCTAGGTTAATGTATCTGAATTTTTTAGTCTTTCTAGTTATTAAGAATCTTATACGTTTTGTAATATATCTTTTCATTTTAAGTTTTATACCATTGTTCTAGATTTTTGGGATCTATAAACTCAGCCTCTTCACTAGTTTTTGAAAAGCTTTTTGCAAATATTATGTATTTTTTAACGTCTAGTCCTAAATCTTCAACTTTTCTTTTTAATTCGTAAAGTACTTTCTCCCCATTTATTCCTTCACTCCACTTACATTCACCAGCTATTCCGCCTCCATATATATCTATTTCCACATCCTTAAACCAGAGCCTTTCTACCTTAACTTTATACACGTCCTCCACGTATTCTCTGGCTATTTTCTCAAAAATTCTCCCTAAGTATACGTTATATTCGTCTTCTTTTATCTCATAAATTCCTTCCTCTATTAAGCTTAAGTTTGGATAAATAAATGTGAACCAAAACAGTGTAAAATTATCCTTAATATAATACCTAGCACCCTTCTTCATCTTATAGGGGAACTCCTTTCCTATTATTCCTATTTTCTCAAGTTTATTTAAGTATGAAGAAACGTCTCCACTTATTTTAACAAAGTCCTTTATTTCCCCTAACGTATTTTTGCCAGAAGAAATTGCGTGTAATATTTCCTTATACGTACCAATCTCGGAAAACTCGTATCTTAACATAAAGTCTATCTCATCTTTTATAAAAGAGTCAACTTCTTTTAATTCTGCATTGATCCATTTTAAGAATGGAGTTTTAGCCTTTGTGAGGTAAAAAGGCACTCCACCGGCAAAACCGTAAACGTGTATTGCATCAATTAGAGAGAAATTAAATCCTTTCAGATCTTTAAATTTGAGCTCTTTTAATTCGAAAGACGCAGTCCTCCTACCGTAAAGAGGGCTTTTATAGGATATCGCGTCTTCCATCATGGAAATGGAAGAGCCAAGTAAAATTAGTTTAGTTTTACTACCTTTTAGAGTCTCATCAACAATTTTTTGGAAGGTTGATAATACGCTCTCATCCTCTTTTATCATATACGGAAACTCATCTATTATGATAATCTTATCTCTCAAATAGTGAAAAATTGCCTCCCAATCTTCCTTAACGTATTTTATGTCTTCATATTTGCTTTCCGCCAATTTCTTGAATTTTCTCAAATTGTTTTTTTCTGTGGCTAAATAATATATGAAATCATAACCATTAACAGCGTTTAGGATGAGGAAAGTTTTTCCTATTCTTCTCCTTCCATAGATTATTATAAGCTCTAAGTCATTTGATGAAAACCTTTTCTTTAGGGCTTGTAACTCTCTTTCTCTATCTACCATATTCATAAATATCATATTCTGAAATATGATATTTAAAATTATGCTTAACGTCTAAGAATAGTAAATTAACAGTAGTTTAATGAAATTTCCTCACACAAAAAATTATAATATTCGCTCATGAGATAATAAATACTTTGAATTTACTCCTCTATTTTTTATTTATTACTTATCATATGTTTTTTTTAACCAATAGGAGGATTTTTCTTATATGTTTTTAACGTAAAAATGTAACGATTTCCCTACAAGTGCTATTGGTGAACATTTACTTAGTTGGAGAGCTTCGTGTTATCAAGTTTCATCTCCCACTGGTAATACCAGCTCTCCTAACCTTAAATTTTTCCTATTAATTTCTAATTTTTCTATTATGTAAATAATTTGCTGAGATAATTTTTGTGAAATGATTTTTGGGGTCTACCGAATATATGGAGAAGATTATCTAAAGATCATAAATCAGACTAAGGTTAATCTCAACATTCATCACCCTACTGATTTAAGAGCAGAGGCGTGTAATATGTGAGTTTTTGAAATTGCGGGATGTTCTGGGTTTATATTGAGGAAAGAAGGAGCACTTTGGAAAGTATTTTTAAAATATAGAGATGTATTCCAATCTAGGTGAACTTGATGAAAAGATAGAATATTATGTTAAAGATGATAAAGTTAGAGAAGAGATTGACTATAATCTTAAGCAACAACGTGTAAGTAGATTTCATCCTTCATCGTGACTATTAATCACTCGGCCTTATCACTCCTTTTCCATCACTACACCTAAGTGTGGTAGAAAGATGAGGGAAGTTGATTATCGTTGGTTTGAGTGTGTTTGTGGTTATGAGAATGATCGTGATGTTATTGTAATAGTTAACAGCAGTTATGGGAATCTTAGGGAGGTAATACCAAGAAGCCGGTATTAGCGAGAAGTTTTTAATTTTAGACGTCGTTCCACTGAAAAGATGAAAATGTCAAACCGGAAGGGACAGGTCAAACTGGCTAGGGAGAAGTTGGTCAAGGCGGTCAACCAAGTTCTGGGCGTGGTCAGGAGGAACGGGAGGAGCAGGAAGGTCGGGTTAGCACTCGTCTTGATGGTCCTGCTAGGTGGTAGGGCCAGCGTGAAGAATGCTGCTGAGACGTTCGGGTTAGACTACGCAAACCTGCTGGAGGCGTTGGGAGAACTCGAAGACGCGTGGAGGGACTACTTGAAGGTCCTGTCGGGGCTGGTGAAGGGTGAGGTTGTTGTCATCATAGACGACACCGTGGACCACAAGGAGTACTCCCGCGGTAAGGACGTGAGCCCCCACGGGAACTACTGGATCTACTGCCACGCCCACGGGAGGTTCGAGAGGGGTATACAACTCCTCACGGTCGCCATAGTGGACCTCTCCACGGGCAGGGCGTTCATGGTGGGAGCCTTCCCCTACGCCGTGAGGAAGATGTTGGATTTGGGGATGGTCACCGAGTTCAAGACCAAGATCGACTTGGCCAAGGAGATGTTGGACGTGCTCAAGGGGTACTT
>NZ_JBBHKS010000005.1:0-151564 GCF_037389975.1 Stygiolobus sp. CP859M
ACTGGTCAGAGAAGCTCGTGAAGGACAACGTGGTGTCTGAGCTCAAGTCCAACCGGAGGCTCCTCAGGGTCGAGTCGGCCCGGGGGACCCTCGAGGAGGTGGAGGGACACCTCCGAGTGGGGGACCTACCCCCCGGAGTCTACTACGCCGACCTAACCTTGGGAGCCCAAGTGATTACGGTAAAATTGCTAGTCCAAGAATATAAAGGTGACTCCGGGACACACGTCAGGTACCTCTACACGACCGATCTCTCGCTCAGCGAGGAGGAGATCGAGGAGGCATGGAAGATGAGGTGGGAGATCGAGAAGCTTCACAGGGACGTGAAGGCCTTGGGACTGGAGGACTCTTCGTTCTGGAGGAGAGAGAGGCTCCAGGGTTACCTCACGATCTTCACCATCATGGTCAACGTCGTCAGGGAGCTGATAGGGGAGCCGAACCTGAGGAGCGTGGAGGCGTTCCTCAGGTTCGTTGAACGTTATTTAGGTGGACCGCCGGGGCTGATGAAAATCTTTAAGTTACGTTAAAGTCCCATAACTGCTGAGTTTTAGTAGGAATTCCGGTGAACTTTGTAATAAGGAACACGTGCATCTTTTCTGCTTCTTCTCCATGTATAAACAAGATCTCGGCTACCTTCCTAAAGGACTCAATATTTACTTTAATTTCTTCATTGACTTCACGAGTGATACATTGCTCGGGCGTTTCACCCTCCTCAACTTTACCCCCAGGGAATGTTAGATACCCAGCTCCTAAGCCTCTGAGTTTTCTTATAAAGAGTAAAAAATTACCGTCTCTTATTATTCCTAGGCATGTCTCCTTCATTTAGCCGGAAACCCAGGTTTGACTAGTCTTTTCAAGTCAAGTATGGTATTGATTTCTTCATCCTTATATCCTAATTCTCTCAGTGCTTCCCTTATTGACATCCCCTTAGCTAGTTGTTTACCTATTTGAGATGCCTTATCATATCCGATTATGGGTGATATGATAGTAACTAATGAGGGGCTACTTTCGGCGTACCTTCTCATCTTTTCTACGTTTGGAACCATACCGTTGATAACTAAATCTGACATTTTACTAAATGCCTCAGCTAATAAGGTCTCCTCCATTACGAGATCGTAACCTACTAGTGGAACACCCATAGCCAACTCAAATTCACCTAGCATTGAAGCGAACTGTATAGCGTGATCTAAACCTATGACTTGAGCACTTACTAGAAGAGAAGCCTCTACAGTTACCGGGTTAGTTTTACCAGGCATTATACTGCTTCCAGCTATTTCCTCTTGGCTGGGAAGTTCAATCTCATTAAACCCCGTCATAGGTCCCGAAAACATTAATCTTAAGTCTTGCCCTAGTCTATATAAGTTCACTGCAGAAGTCCTCAGGACTCCACTTAGCATTAACATATCGGTGAGAAGTTTCAAACCCCTGAATTTATTTGCGGGTTTGAAGCCCATAGAAGCAATTTTGTTTATCTCATTGACTACTCTCTCCTGAAACTCAGGATGTGCATTTAGCCCAGTACCTACAGCTGTACCTCCTATGGGAAGTTCTTTTACGTATTCCAGTATTTCCTTCAACTTTTCTAAGTCGTGTTGAAATGCATCAGCGTATGACAATAATTCTTGACCTAAAGTTACCGGTAAAGCATCTCTTAAATGAGTCCTGCCTGATTTAATTATATCGTTAAATTCCTGACCCTTTTTATCCAGAGACGTGATGATCTTTTCGTATGCGGGAATTAGAAGTTCGTATGCGGTTTTCACTGACGCAATGCGTATTGCAGTAGGTACGGTGTCATTAGACGACTGCCCGAGGTTTACGTGATCGTTAGGATGAACTTTCTTCCCTGAAATTTCCGTAGCCCTTTCTGCAATAATCTCGTTTATGTTCATGTTTAACCCGGTTCCAGAACCTGTCTGAAACACGTCTACAATCACTTTAGAGTCAAATTTCCCTTCCATTACTTCTTCAGATGCTTTCACAATAGCTTGTGCTATTTGCTGATCTAATAGTCCTAATTCACCGTTAACTTTAGCACACGAATACTTAATAGCTCCCATAGCCCAAATTATTTGCCTAGGGAACTTTGTCCCAGTGTTCATAAAGAGTTTCGGAGCTGTTTCGGTGTATTTCATATTGATTCTATTTAAAGAAAGAGTGTTACTTAATAATTTCGATTAATAAGAGTAAAAAAGGGATTACTAATAGCATGACGATAATATTATTAGATCAATCCTTAAGTTTAGAGTGATGGTAGTAATAAGGAAATTCGAAGTGAGTCACCTTAACACTAACTGCTATTTAGTAACTAAAAATAATTCAGGGATATTAATCGATGCAGGAGAGAACCCAACAGAAATTATATACTACATTAAAGATAGAGGAATAGAATTAAAGGCAATCCTTGCTACTCATGGTCACTTCGACCACGTTTTGGGTGTGCCTGAGTTAAAGAAACACTTAGGCGAAGTCATATTCTACTTACACGAGAACGATGAACCGTTGGTTAAAAACGATCCCCGAACTTCTCACATTTCCGTAGACGGTTATGTTAAAGGAGGAGAAATGGAATTTGACGGTATTAGAGTTAAGGTGATCGAGACTCCGGGGCACACTTTAGGTAGTGTTACGTACTTAATAGAGAATAACTTATTTACCGGTGATACTCTCTTTAACGAGAGCATCGGTAGATACGACTTAGGTGGAGATAAGGCTCTCCTTAAGAAGAGCCTAAAAAGGTTAATGGAGCTTGACGATTTACTAACAGTGTACCCAGGGCATGGTTTTCTTACGACGTTAGGTTACGAAAAGTTTCACAATCCGTTTTTAAACGGGGAAATAGATTGGTAAATATGACTTAGCATGAACGTAAAGATACTTAAAGTGGAGAAGTTAAACGACGTTATAGAAGTCGAAGGCTTAGTACCTGCAAAATGTGCTGTAGGGTACTACGATGTAAGAATTAAAATACGCGGTTTTAAAATTATAGAAAGCAATTGCCAGTGTGGTCAACCAATTTGTCAGCATGCTGTAAAACTGCAGTTAGCATACTTAAGAGTCTCTAGATGACCAGTTCTGTTTCCAAAACGTGAGTAATGCATAAAATGACGCGAAGTATTGTATTACTAATGCTATTGTTCCTATTAGGAAAGTCTTGAGTTTTTCCCTCATGATTAGTTTTGCCAAGGCATAGGAAAATGGTATTATGGAGATTGTAGGTAGTATGCGGGTTATTATGAACATCGCTATTAATGATGGTCTAGGTCGTAAAAAATGTTCAAAAATTTTGGCTAAGATTAGTGATGAGTGAGTTCCCCCAGTTAGTAGTACGTTCAAGATACCTTTCTCTAGTATTCTCTCAAACAAATGCAAGTTTAATATCAAGTGTATATCAAGAAATAAGGATAGAATTGACAACAAAGGTAGCATATTTAGGTAGGTCACGTTAAAGGAATATATTAATCCTCTTTTATTTATAACTCCTTCTTTTATTTCCTTTATAAAGATTAGGTAGTTAGCTCTAGTCCAACGGGTTACTTGTTTGGCGAAAGTCATAACATCATTAGGGGGTTTTGTATAAACTATAGCGTCTATAGCTTTTACGGCCTTATAACCTTTCATAATCACGTATTCTGTAAGATCTCTATCGTCTGATAGGATCATTTTTCTGCCGAATATTCTAGGGTTTCTAAATTCCTCTGATAATACATAAGGCTTTATTAAATCGGTTCTATATAGGACACACTGACCACTTAATATTATAGCACTCCCAAAGTAATTAACTGCTCTGTTTACTAATTCACTCATACTTTCGAAAAACTCCGCGTAGTAATAGGACCATTTTTTACTCTTCATCATTCTGATGTTTGCACCTACTCCCCCAACATCTTCGGTCATATAAGCCAATAGTTTTTCTACACTATCCTTCGATATTATAGTATCACTATCCAGTAATAGAACTAGTTTAGTTGTCACATATTTTATCCCTTCAGATAACGCAACTCTTTTTCCTGACCTCTTTTTAAGGCTTATAAAAAATCCCTCATATTTCTTTACTATGATGCTGTAGGGTTCATCAACACCATCCCCTACTACTATTAACTTAAGGCCTATTCGGGCTATTGACTTTATTACTTGTTCAAACAGTCTTACATCTTCTTTATATACTGGAATTAACACCGTAATGTCGGATTTTGTAAAATTAGTATTATATTTCTTTGGCTTGTATTTAAGTCCGTAGTATGTGATAAGTATAAAGTAAGTAATGGTTAATACTGAAGATGATATTACGAACATAACGTGAGCGGTGAAGTTTAACATTCAGATATCAAATAAGATATCGCATATAAAAATTTTAATCAGAGAGAAAAACTTTTGTAAGTCCTAGTTTAACTTGTTAATTAGTTTTTTAATAGATATAGGAGAAATTCAATATCTGTCTAGTTAATAATTAAGCTAGTAGTTTATGTTAAGATTAGTATCAACCTTAACCGAAAAGACCATCTTTTATACAATATCTTTATATGATGTAAGGAAAATTTAATTTATTCTAAGTTTGTATTTATTGTATGACAAGGTTAATCATACTAGGAAATGGGAAATTAACAGTATTATATGATCAGGGCTATATATTAAGAGAACTCTACTATCCTTTACCCATCGATAATCACCTGCATCAAGCTAAATTAGGTGTATGGAGTGACGGAGACTTCAGTTGGTTAGATCAACTTAATCCTAAGATTGATTATGTAGAAAACTCCCTATCTTCATTTGCCGAGGCTGAATTCAACGGGAGTAAAATAAAGTTGGTGGACGCTATAGATATGGCTTATGAGATTTTTGTAAGAGAGGTTAGTGTTACCTTATCAAAGTCTAGTGATTTGAGAATTTTCTTTCACCATGATTTTCACATTAATGGGAATGACATAGGGGATACGGCACTCTATGATCCGTTTACATCCTCAATTATTCATTATAAAAGAGACAAGTGGTTTCTCTTTAAGTGTGATATACCGTTTTATCAGTATGCTACTGGATACAAGGAGACGAGTATATATTTGGGTACTTGGAAAGACGCCGAAGACGGTGAATTATCTGGAAACCCTATAGCACAAGGTTCCGTTGACTCTGTTGTCAGCATCAGACTTTCTTCGTCTAAGATCTTTTATTGTTGGTTAGTTTGTGGTTCAAGTTATGAGGATGTAGTGAGGAAAAACGATTACGTAGTTAGGAAAGGTCCAAGAGAGCTAATAAGGAGAACCCAGAACTATTGGAAAGCGTGGCTCAGTAAATTAATAGACTACGATAATATAGTGAAAAGAAGTGCATTAATAATTGCCGCTCATTGGCAAAATAACGGAGCAATCCCTGCTGCCTTGGACACTGATATATTGAGGTTTAATAAAGACACTTATAATTACGTGTGGCATAGAGATGCTGCCTTCGCGGCTATAGCTCTTACACTCTTAGGATATCAAGATCAAGTTAGGAATTTACTTCTATTTACGAAACCTCTTCTTTATAACGGTTTTTTGTTTCAGAAGTACACATGTGATGGTCATTGGGGATCCACATGGCATCCTTGGACTATGAGAAGTATCCCAATCCAAGAAGATGAGACAGGATTGTTAATATATGTTGTATGGATTCATTTTTCAAAGTTTAACGATATAGATTTTATAAAACCTTTATACGCACCACTTATAAAAAAGGCAGCCGACTTCCTAGTGGCTTATAGAGATGAAGAGTCTGGCCTTCCTTTACCCTCTTACGATCTATGGGAGGAGAGACTCGGTACTCATTTCTTTACGTCTCTTGCAGTCTACACTGGGTTAATTGCTGCTAGTAAGTTTGCTGAGTTCTTTGGCGAAGAGAACTTAAAAGAAAAATATCTCTTTGCAGCCAACGAAATTAAAAGAGGATTAAACCGTTTCTACGTTAGTGATCACTTTGCAAGGACGATTTACGAGGACGGTAGTGTTGATAAGACGGTTGATGTAAGTACCCTTTTCGCTTCAATATTAGGCGTTTTTGACGCAAAAGACCCTCGTGTAATAAGTAATAGGAAAATTATAGAGGATAGACTATCTGTTAACGGAGGTATAATAAGATATGAAAACGATAGTTATCTCAAGGTAACCGATAAACCCAACATCTGGTATATGGCGACCTTGTGGTTAGCCCAGCAATACGCTCTAGAAGGCGATAAGGAAAAAGCGACCAAATATCTCAACTGGGTTCTCGGTCACATTCCCTCTACGGGTGTACTGCCGGAACAGATAGCACCAAATAGTTCATATACATCTGTAGCACCGTTGGTTTGGAGCCATGCGGAGTTAATTCGGACAATCTACATGCTAAAACATCTATGAATCGAAATTTATCTTCTTAACAATGAATTTTAGAACACTTATTTTTAATCAATTGAAGAAAAACAAATTCATATGAGATTACAAATATTACCTTGGTTCATTCTTCTAATACTATTATCACCAATTGTTCTCGGCATACAAAATTATTTTATTTACTCCGATGCACCTTTCTTGACGCCTCAGTACGGTAGTGTAGTCGTAAAGCAAATATTGGTTAAATACTTTAACTACTCTGAAGAAGACGACATATACGTCCTTGTCTCAGGAAACTATAACCAGGCGTTCAAGGAAGTAAATAATTCCCTTAAGTACTTGTCAGATGCAAAACTAATAACACCGTATGACTACTTAAATCAATCCAACCAAACCTACTTTAAACTCATTTCGCCTATAATTAACTCCACGTACGAAAAACTTTTACCACTTCATTCTTTGTACGTAAACCTTACCAAAGAGAGAGCGTACATTTTGCAAAACTTTTCCATTTTTGAATATGAGCTTAACGTAACTTATGGTATTCCCATTCACAAGTTTTATCCAGTTGGAGCTGAAGCGGAAAAGTTCTATTACATATACTCACAGCTAAATGGTAGTGAGTTACAAAAGGCTAGGAACGCAAGCTTGGCCGTATTCAAAGATCCGTTCGTTCTTCTGTTCTCGTTCTCGAACTACTCCAATCCGTCACTAGTCCGTTCTACCTTATTGAACTTCTCTAACTATTCATATCTCGTAAAGATTCTGACAAGGGAGAGTATGCCAGAGAACGCTTTGGTTGATCCTTTTAGTTACGCTACCAACCAGGTCGAGAGTGAGATTAAGCCCATGCCTATATCTTTGTCTGATTTTCATCGAGACGGGAAGTGGTTATTCATTATACAAGTCCCGAATAATGAGAGTTTAACACAAATTGAGGAGTTTATGAGTAACATTAACGCGACGGTTACCGGTCACCTTCCGATCTATGCGGAATCTGCAATAGCCACTGAAAAGGATCTAAAAATAATCGACATAGTTACGGTGATACTCCTTTCAATACTCTTAGTGTTGTTAATCAGGGCTCTAGTACCTATTCTGATACTGATTCTAAGTGCCGTAATAGGTCTCGAAATAGCTTACGCTTTACTATTCCTAGCTACTTTCTTCGGTTACCAAATATATTATATATCAGGGCTGGTAATTCCTCCTATAGTATTTGGAATTACAGTAGATTACTCGATACTGTTTCTATATAGGTATTTTGAGGAAGTGAGAAAAGGTACGGAGAATCCAGTCTCAAAATCTTTCAGGACAGCTGGAAGAGCTCTATTATTTAGCGGTCTTAGCATAACTCTAGGGTTTTCGTCCTTCATTATATCATCGTCTCCTCTCCTGAAGAATATCGGCATAGCGTTAGTAGTGGCTTCTGTGTCCTCGCTTATACCCGCGTTGTTCTTTATCCGGAGTGTGCTATTGACAATTCCACAAAAGTACATTAAGTTCCCAAGAAAAGAGGTACCAAATCCATACGACATAAGGCAGAAATACCTTGAAACTATGAGCAGAGCGGCGATCAAATGGAGGTATGTTATATTGGGAGTGATGGTAATACTTGGCTTTTTAGGTTATAGTGCGTTCATAACCCATACTACTAACGTCGCCATAAACGAGATAGTACCGCCTAATAGTGAAGTTGTAGCAGGTGAGCAAGAGTTACTCCACTTTCTCAACTATAGTGTGGACTATATAGTGATAAAGGGAAATCCCAACTCTTCTTACACTCAGATCTATAACCTATCTAAATTTATAATAGATAATAACGGATTAGTGTACGGTCCTGCTTCTATAGGGTCAACATTAATAAAGAACCAGACCTACCTAACTAACCTTTACTTTTCTCACAACTATACGTTGATTGAGGCGTACATACCATATCCTGTTTTCAGTGACGGTGCAATTCACATCACGAAACAGATAATGGATATGGGTTATTTGGTTGGAGGCAGTAATGCGGAGAGGATTTACATCGTTGATAATACCGTCCAAGTCTACTATACTTTCGTTTTACCTCTGACAATAATTCTAATAACAGTGTATTTAGGTATAGTATTAGGTTCTGTTATTGTTCCTTTAAGACTGTCTTTAACTCTTCTCTTAAGCTCCTTAGTCGGAATAGCGTTAATGTTCATCATATTTAACCAAGTTTACTGGTTATCACCTCTGATAGTCTTCGCTATAATGTATAGCTTAGGCATTGATTACGACATGTTCATTATAATTAGAATACTAGAAGAGAAAGGAGAGGAAGAAGAAAGGATCGTTAAGGCTGTGAAGAACACTGGTCTGGTCGTTACTGCAGCAGGACTAATTTTGGCAGGTGCGTTTATGTCTTTAGGATCAGCTGATATGAGATTCCTGCAAGAGATCGGAATATCAGTTGGGTTAACTATACTTTTCGATACATTCATCGTGAGACCGATAATGGTACCGGCCGTTATGGCAATACTAAAGAAATATAATTGGTGGCCCGGGCTGAGAACGGTCGAGAAGTATGTCATAGACGAAAAACAGAACTAGCAGGAGATCAGCCTTATCTTGGTTTAAGAAAATTAATTTTCTCTTTTTCCAATTTATGTAAAGAGGATGAACCTTACAAGGGCTGAGAAGTGATGAAAAGATCCTGCTGAGCTCCTCGAGTGTCGAATCTACTTGTGTTAACTTTAAATATTTTAGATATATCTATTTCATTCATGAATGGTATGGTCACTAAACTTTTGTCAGTTATTTTTGTCATTTCAATCTTAGCGACTACCTTTTCAATAATTCCTAGTCAAGCAACAATACCTAGACTGTCCTTCATTACGGTTCCTCACTTAACACAATTGATAGCCCCTGGGATGACAGAAGTCCCTATAACATTATCTATAACTAACCTAGGTTCTACAGTTTATAATCTCAACATAACCCCCTTAACTAAATACCCCTTTGAGACATTCTCTTACTATGAAGGTACCCAGAATATAAGTATACCAATATTTCAGCAGGGTGATACGATCAACGTTACCTTTATATATAACGTATATCCCAACGTGACTGACGGGGTATATAAGTTATACTACGAAGTTTCTGGAACATTACCTAATGGGACTAATTTTACTAAGGAGCTTTCTGTAGATATTCCGATTTTAGGGTACGTCTCAATTTCAGCAAGTTCTGTTTGGGGTACAATATCATCTCCCCTACTAGTAGCTCCGGGAGAGAATAATGTACCGTTGAGTATAATCTTGATAAATTCAGGTAACGTAATAGCTAGTAATGTTAGTTTAATTCTGGAGAATCAATTTCCTATTAAGTTCTCACAAAACGTAGTAAAGGTAGGGTATTTGCCAATAGGGCAACCCGTCACAGTGACGGTATATTCAAGCATTTACCCTAACGCGAGTGAAGGGACATACAGTATTCCCGTCGAAGTAAAATATTTTAACGGTGTGACAACTATAGACAACTTAACAGTAGTTGTAAACGGTTATCTCAATTTCTCCGTTACAACTATATGGGGATCTCCTCAGTCTCCCATTATAGTATCGGCTGGCGAGTCCCAAGTACCTTTAACTTTCCTAGTGAAAAATTTAGGTGATGTCAATGCGTTAAACGTATCCTTGACGATAAGGAGTGGATATCCCTTAATATCATCTCAGAATTCGGTTTACATAGGAGTAGTTCCAGCAGGCGAGGAAAACTACGGAACAATAACAGTTAGTGTATACCCTAATGTCTCATCTGGAGTTTATTATATTCCGGTTACCATCAAATTCTTCTCGAACGCGAGTGTTAAGGAGCTAGTTCCCGTTGAAATATACCCGACAAATATAACAGTAAATACTGTAACGATTCCACCTCAAGTCTTCCCAGGCTATTATGACGTAAGAGTTGTACTTCTAGTCCTGAATTACGGAGAAGGAATTGCAGAGAACGTAAGTGTTTTCCTCAGTAGCGGTCTTCCGGTAGTATCTCCCGATGAAGTAGATCTAGGAGCTATACCTTCGGGTAAGATAATAAACACTACGTTCTTAATTAACGTTCCTAACTCAACATCCCCCGGCTATTACTACCTCAACTTCACAGTAAAGTATGATGGCGGTAAAATAACCAAGCCTTACAAACTTCAAGTGTATCCTAAAGCTGACCTCGAGATAGTTAATGTTTACTATCCTACTATAAACCCAGGGTCTACCAATGTTCCAATTACTTTAACGATTAAGAACGTAGGAAATGTAACAGCTCAAAATGTGAAGGCAATATTAGGAAGTAGTGATGTAATATATCCTCACGTAAGCTCATCAAATCCTCTGATGGGGTTGACTGCTTCTGAGGCTTACCTGGGAGATTTAAAACCAGGTCAGGAGGTTAATGTTACATATGTCGTGGATGTTAGTAGTGGTGCTCAAGTAGGAAACTATGAAGTTACTTTAACATTATTGTGGAACCAATCTGGTTCGCTGTTTCCTTTCATTCAAAACGATAGATTTACTATTCAAGTTAGTCCTACAGCTTTTGATAATTTAGTAAATGAGGGCGTGACCTTTCAAGTTGGGACTTCAAAATATAGTGTGGGTTGGCTATATATTATTATAGGAATTATAGTGATTATTTTAGTGATAGTAATAGCAATAAGGCTATCTATGAGGAGAAAACCTAATGCTGGAGGAGGAACTTGAAAGAGGAAAGAGAGATTATTACAGGTTATTTGTATTGATTAACTCACCAAGGTGGAGGTATTTTTTACTTAATTTCCTGTCGGAGTTTGTAAAAAGAAGGGACAAAGGTTCGCTCAGTATAGGTTATGCTTTTCACCCATGGGTAGAAGGTGCCAAGGACAGAATTCAAGATCTGAAATCGTCTCTTAACATCAATTCAGTAATAGATATAGATTATTCTAGATATACCAAGTATCTTGGGGCGACTTTTGATATAATGATATTAGACGCAGTGGATGACTTTAGACCTAATTACATCTCTGCTCTATCAGACTCGGTCAGAGGAGGAGGAGTAATAGTTTTATACAGCGACAATATAGAAAATAATAAGGTATTTAAGAACTCGTTAATTAAGGACGGCAAAGCGGATAACTTCTTTGAAGAGAGATTCCTGCGGTTAGCTAAAAATCATGAAGGGGTATTGGTTATCGACGAGAAAGGGGAGAGTTTTAAGCCTTTAACCCAAAAGGTTCAGAGACCGGTTAGGAGCATTCCCGAAGTCCCTCACGTAGATAGGAGGCTTCATGAACTGTGTCAGAGTAAAGACCAAAATAAAGCCCTAGAGGAAATGAGATTTATTATGGAGGGAGAGGACAAAAGGATACTAGCCATAACGGCTCCGAGAGGGAGGGGTAAGAGTTCTGTAACTGGTCTTTTCTTATCTTTCCTAGTTAGTGAGCGCAAGTTCGATAACATAATTGTTACTTCTCCTACCTATCTCTCTGCCCAGGAGATTTTTTCCTTTCTAACTAAAGGGTTAGACACTCTAGGATTAAGATATAAGTTAACGAGATCAAAAGATGGGAAAATCCTCAGCGTGGCTTCAAAGGAGGTTATAGTAAAATGGCTCGCTCCCGATCTCGCGAAGGACTATGAGGGAGACTTGATAATTGTAGATGAAGCCGCAGCACTAGGACTTGATACGGTAAATTATATAACTAGCCGGTGGAAAAAGGTGGTTCTAGTATCTACAATTCATGGATACGAGGGAAGTGGTAAAGCCTTCCTCAAATACCTCAATTTCTTGCGAGAGAAAGTGAAGTTTAAGCATATTACCCTTACCTCTCCTATACGCTATGCACAAGGTGACCCAGTCGAGAGGTTTTTATACGACGTTATGCTCTTAGACGCAGAGCCGAAACCTAGAAAAGTTAATGAGGTGAAAGTCACGGAGTTAGATAAACAGTCTCTATTTAAGAATGAAGGGTTATTGAGGCACTATTATGGAATCCTAGTGTCTGCACATTACAGAAACTCCCCTGACGACCTGATGATACTAGGAGATCTTCATTATGAAAGAATATTTGCTATGGGAGAAATAGGAATAGCCCAAGTAGTAGAAGAAGGTAGACTATCTAAAAGTGAAATCAATACGATACTTAACGGCGGACAGAGCTCAGGTAACTTAATTCCCCAGAGGCTAATCAAGTACGAGAGAGTATACGAGTTCGGATTTACAAAAGGTTGGAGGGTTATAAGAATTGCCATTCACCCCGATTACCAAGGAAAAGGGTACGGTTCAGCCTTACTTAGCGAAATTGTAAGGATAGCGAGAGAAGAAGGACTTGACTGGGTAGGTTCTTCGTTTACCTCTGATGTCAAAGTACTAAGCTTTTGGATTAAGAACGGTTTTATACCAATATATCTCTCCACTCGAAAAAACGAGGGATTAAACGGGTACTCAATCATTGTAATTAAGCCTTTGACAGATACCGCAAAAAGGCTTTCGTTACATGCGTCTGAACTCTTGAGAGAGAAGGTCTTGAGGACGGCTCATCAAGTATACTTTAATGTTAATCCCTTAATTTTAGCTAATATATTACGGGTCTTACCTAAAAGGTCTGAAAAAGTCGAAATTCCTGTGGAATATAAATCTAAATTAGAAGCTTATTTAAGCGGTTACCTTCCTTATAACGCTGTTGCAGATGCAGCACACTACGTAGTTTCAAAGTATTTTTCTACTGCTGAAGATGCATTTCTTAATAAAACTGAAGAAGCTGTTTTAATAGCACGGACTATTCAAGGTAAGAGTTGGTATCACACGTCATTATATCTAGATATAAAGCCCAGAATAGCAGAAGAAATCATGAGAGGCGCTATACAAAAGATCCTCGAAAGGATATGAGTTTATGTTATGAAAGCTTTTATTTATGGTTTGTATTATTGTAATCTTATGAGGCTTATATCTAAGCTCATACTAATATACTTGATAATCGAGTTAGCAATATTCTTAGTTATAAGCTCGATACCGTCGCACAACCCGTCTGTTCTTCAGGAATATAATGGTTTAGAGAACTCAGTTCAAAACACGAATTACTTCGGTAAGGTGTTAATGATTTTTCCTCATAACCTAGCTATAGCTACTGCCGATTTCATACCTATCATAGGAATATTAGTTTTCGGTATTACAATAGCGGATACTGCATATGTAATTAGTGTAGTGTCTACTCACTACGGAATACCGGGTATAGTGACAGCAATTTCTTTGTTACTTCTACCTCACTCAGCGGTTGAACTCCCTTCATATGCCATAGCAATCGGTGCTGGAACTTATACAGTAATCAATTGGAGGGACTGGAAAAGATCTTTGCTTACATACATAGTCATCCCAGTTGAACTCTTCTTTGCTGCTCTAATAGAATCTTCTTTGTTTTATGTTCCTAATCCACTTATAATGTGGGTGGCTGCAGTTCCCGTATTAATAGGCATCTATTTCTTATACGAGAAGATCCAAAAGTACGCTGATAAAGTTAGCATTGCTACTCAAGTAGGTTATTTAGGATTTGGAAATACCCAGCACTATTATACCAATCAATTTTTCTCTTTGTATAAAGATGCGTGGAACAAGGGAAACATGTATGAAACCCAAGGGCAACTACAAGCTGCAATAGATAATTACTGGTCAGCGATACTTTACTTACTTGACGCTATGGCAATAAAACTGAACTTACCATATACTACTAAGGAGGATTTATACAGAATTGTGCAAATAATCTCAAATTACTATCCTAATGTTATGATGTTGTTTAACAAGGTGCAAACAGATTTTCAAGTAATTAGAGATCCGCTACTGATAGGCGATTTGAAATATCTGGCTACACTTCTAGAAAATTCGTATTTTAATCCGACAATTCGACCATGATGGGTAAGTGGTCTGAGCCCTCGATTTTTAAGACTTGAAAATCTACAATCTTTGGAGCTAGTTCTTCAGATACAAGGCAGTAGTCTATTCTCATAGCCTTCCATTTAAACTTGTAACTTCTCCAAGTATATTCCATCCTTGATGTCTTTTCCGCACAGTCCACGAACCCCTTTTTAATAAAGTTGTTCAACCATTCTCTTTCCTGAGGTGTTAAGCCAGGCTCAGTTTCGTCCCAAAAGCTAGAGTCCTTCTTACTTCTAACTGCATTGAAATCTCCACAAATGATCACTGACTTGTTTTCCCTAAGCCTCAGTGCGTAGTTCTCGATAGCGTTATTGAACTTAATCTTAAAATCTAGTCTAACAAGCCCGTCTCCTGCTCTCGGAAAATAAGTGTTTATTATGTAAAATTTTTGGAACTCTAGCGTGAGAACCCTCCCCTCCGAATCAAATTCCTCTATTCCTAAACCTTTTATCACGGAAAGTGGTTTTGGCTTGCTTATGCTCATAACTCCGCTATATCCCTTCTTCTTTGAAGGAAAGGCTAAAATGTTTAATCCAGATATAAGAAGGTCTAGAGGTACGTCGTTAGAGCGTATTTCTTGAAGGAGAATCACGTCATAGTCTTTTACAATTTTTTCGAGGGCTCCCTTTCTAGTTATTGCCTTCAGGCCATTAACGTTCCACGATACGATCTTCAACTTGTTAAAACTAAACTTATAATGTATAAAAGTTCTACTTCACTGGAATAAGGTATTTTATCGTTTAGTTCGATAAGATTTAATGTGAGAAGATATTACTATAGCGGTGACCTATCAATTATCTTCTTAATAATTTCGGTAATAACCGGTTTTGTAGGCTCGCTTTTCATGTTATTCATTTCTCCCTTCCTAGTCGGTAGGTTCATTGCCCTAGGGCTTTTTGTAGACGATATTATATCAGCACTCTTTATGATGAGGACTGAATTAAGAAGAGCAGCTATGATAATTTTGTTAGGTGCTGTTGTGTCTACGGTCTTATATTCTATACTTGATCTAGATAGTAATCCGTACCTGCTCGTTCTATTAGTATTTCCGGCTCTCGGCGTTATCATAAGTTCCACACAAAGTGTGTTAAAAGGAGCCATAGTTCTAAGCGCAATAACAGTACTTTTCTCTCTTGCAGAATTCCTCGCATTTTTAGGGAGCATTTTTGGACTTTCGATAATTAACTATACAGTCTTTCCTCTAACTTGGAGTGGGCTGTTCATTTTAGCTAGTCTACATTCTCTTTGAGAGAAAAGCTACACAGTCCACCCAAAAATCGGAAATAAGAAGAAGAGTGGAAGTAAGAAGGGAAGTACGAAGCCAAGGATACTAAAGACTATAACTTTTGTAATAAACCCTCCAGATGCCCAAGTCATTGTCAACATTAACGATAAACCCCACTTGGTTAAAGGTAGCATTAAGATTAATTCGGACTCCCCAGTAAAGTGGTATGTAGAAAACGTTAAACTTCCTAACGGTGTTCTCCTAATTCCCGAGATAAGGGAAGGTATTGCAAATCCCTCAGACGTGGTAAAAATCAATATGATCCCCATAGACCTAAAGAACTGGGATCCCAACTATTGGGTAAACAAAAACCTTTACAACTACAAGGTACTCGATGTAGTGGGGACCGGTGGAAACTCTTATGTATTAAAAGCAGAATTGAATGGAAAATATTACGCTATAAAGATACCTAAAATGTCTGATCAGACTTTTACTTCGTATTCCCCACTTTCCTCCTTTTTAGACTTTGCGGCTGAAGCGTCTAACTTGATAAATTTGAGCAAAGACGATAGGTTGGTAAAACTTTATGCAATTAACGTAGATTCAAACGTTGTTGAAAATATTGAAAAAGGTGACGTGGAAGCTTACCTTAACTCTCCCCCCATGATCGTTATGGAGTACTTAGAGGGAGGTACTTTGATGGACTTAATGAAAAACCCCAACTTATTTAACAGCAGGTACTGGAAATATATTGTTTACGTTATAATAAAAGAGGCAATTTTAGCCTTGAACTATATTCACTCTCAAGGTTACGTCCATCTGGATATTAAGCCGCAAAACATTTTCTTTTCTAGAAAATTAAGCGGAGGAGGTGAACAAGTTTATAATCTACTTAAGAGTTCAAAAGGAGTGATTAAACTAGGAGACCTAGGTAGTGCGGTGAGAGTAGGTGGAAAGATCAAACAGATCACCGTGGAATATGCTCCACCAGAACAGCTTGAGTTCTCGATTAGGGGAATTGGCGCAGATCCCCGAATGGATGTGTTCTCTTTAGGAATGACCATGTATGTGGCATTAACTGGATATAATAATAGACCTGATATAAAAGTCCTGAGCGATGCAGTAGACCTATATAATCAAGGAAAAATAAGGGAGGCATTAACATATGTTCATAACGCAAAAAGATTGTTGTCATATAACTGGATAAATATAAACGCAGAACCCGATGTTCAGGCGATTTTAAGGAGGGTATTATCGCCAGACCCTCTAAATAGACCTTCATTAGACGAGTTTGTCTCCGTGTTGATTAGGTATATAGTTTAAATCGAGTTTAAATTATCATCACAGTAGATTATACTTTCATAATTAAAATTATATATTAAGTAGATTTTATAAAGTTTTAAACTAATGTTATACTATGTTAAAAGGAAATTACAATTCAATTGCGGATATTTTAAGAGTAATAGACACCAAGAAAGTCAACAGATTTTATTGGATTATAACGATATTGGTAGCTATAGGAGGATATTCTCAGCTTTAGATATTATTGCATTAGTATTCGTAATAATGTTCGTTCCTGAGACTAAGGAAATGTCTCCCGAGGAGGTAGTTAGAATGTTCGAAATATTGCCGTTAAGTAAGATGAGGCGCGGAAAGGAGATAGTAATGGGAGAGAATAAGCAGGTAAAGGCTAAGTGATCTTCTAGCTGAGTTGGGACAGAAGACCTAGTATAAATATAAAGGTAATACTACTCCAATAGACCACGTTTTGAAATGAGTTGTTTTTATATTCTCCCATAATTCTTGGATTATTTGCAAGAATTCCCATAACTAAGGCGGGACCTAGAAGGATTATTACGAAAAGTGAGAGCAAGTTTAATACTACATTTCCTAACATATCTTTTGGGACTAGTAAAGTTACTAATAGTGCCGGAACACTTTCTATCAAGTATAACTTATATGACTTATTTCTAGGAATTCCAAGGGCTTCTGCAGTACCCCATGCACTCCCTAGAGATATTACGACTAAAGCTAGAAAACCGGCTCCCAGTAAGCCTAACCCGAAGAAATAAGGGGAATAAGACCCTGCTATCGAGGAAAACACCCTAGCTAAGTCGCTAGGTGAATAAATGTTCGTAGAATCGGGTATCCCAGTTGAAGCCATTTCAACCATTACCATTAAGAACTCCGTAATTACGCTACCGATAATTGTCTCTATTCTCATAAACTTTAGCGCAAGTTTCCTCTCAAAACCTTCCAATGAAGCCAACTTTTCTGCAGTGGCTGAAGCTTGAAAGAACAACATGAACGGCATTATTACTGCCCCTGCGTTGGCAGCCAGAAAAAAGAAATAGTTTGGAGTAGGTTCGAAATAAAAGATAGAGCATGATGGTTCTACTCCTCTGACGGCTAGTGTTAAAGCAAAACCTAATATTAATGTAGTGGATATGGCTATTAGGATTTTTTCCGTCACTACATATTTTCTCTTTATGATAATCAACAAGTGAAGGATAAATGCTATAGGAATACCTATAATTAGTGGTACTCCTAGCATAGACATGCCTATACCTATCCCTATATATTCTACAATATACGTGATAATGTCCGTTAAAAACATGGGTAATGCTATGAATATTGAAATCTTTTTATTGTAGTTTTCTCTTACCAGTTCACCTAAGCCTTTCCCAGTAGCTATGCCTATTCTTCCAGAGACCTCCTGAATTATGAAAAGAGGTACGGAAAGCAAAAGGAGGAACCATACAAATTTATAACCGTAGGACATTCCAGTCTCTACAGCGCCAATAGTACTACTCGCGTCCATGTCAGCCATCATCACCAACCAAGCTGGTCCGAAGAACTTCAGGAAGTTTATAAAATTACGACTTGTCGTAATTGATTTACGATCCATCGTAAGTAAATTAATTCTAGGAATAAAAAGTTTTGTCGATATGTTAAACAACTAGTCTAAAAAGAGTTACAAGGGTTAGAAGATGAACCAAGAATATAGAAGTGAAAAAGGTATATTTATCTAGATTCAATATAAATTCAAATCCCAGCTTCCTTCTTTAACTGATTTAACTTCTCTATGTCTGCTAATATATCTTTTAATTTGTCTGATAGTTCAGGCATTGATTTCATTTGATCTACCAACTGTAGTAGTTGATCCCAAACCTCTTTCATGAAGACTTGAGGATAGTATCTGTGTAACGTCATTATCGACAATACTACACTAAGTTTCCTGGCTATTCCCTTCTGGCTTAGTAATGCTTCGTTCTCGGCCAGAAGAGTATTAAGATTGTCTATTAAATCCATAATGTAAGGTTTCATGTCGTTAAATTGCCTCTCCCCCGGCTTCATGAGTTCCTCTGACATTTCGTATCACAAATTGATTTTATTAAAAAAGATTTAAATTATTTTCCATTTAACATTGACTTTAATGCTTCTGGTGAGAGTATCTTTTAGAGGACACCTCCTCTCTGATTCATCTAAGACTTTCTGTAATAATTCCTTATTTTTGGCACTAACTTCTATTTCGTAATTGATCTCCAAGAAGCCCGGAGGAATATTAGGATCTCCTTGAAAGCCTTTAGGATCTAAAGTTCCTTCTATATACCCCTTTAAACTATTGAGCTCTAGGTTTTTCTCCCTTGCTATATAGTATACTGTTAACATTAAACAAGATAATGCTGATGATAGCAATATCTCCTCAGGCGTTGGATAATCTGAGCCTAAAAGCCCTATTTTCAGCTCTGTGTTATCGCTGGTGATTTTCACGTGGTCTCCTTCTAGCTCCCCTTCAGCTGTAAAGGTCATCATGATAGGATCCCCAAGTCCTTAAGTATAGCAAGGTCGATCGAGTAGTCTAAGTACATTTGAGTTTTTTCCTCAGGGGTTAAGGTTCTGCCGAGTGCTTCTTCCTGCTTCTCAATTTCTTGTGTTATTACGGTGCTTATATTTACCTCAAGGGGCGGTTTATTGACCTTAAATGTATAGTAAATATTTACCAAGAGTTCATACATTCTTTTTGACATATATAACACGTAATCATCAATTACAGGGATTAGCCTCCCTTCTTCCTCAATCATCTTTCCACGGAAGTAAGGTCTCCACGTTAGCATAGATTTTTTCACTGTTTCCCAAGAAGGGGGAAACCCCTTGTATTCGGAAGAATCAGGTACCTCTATTACCTTGTAAGTCTTTCCTCCTATGTCTATCTCTCCAACGATCTCTAGTTCAAGATTTCCAACTTTTACTTTCATAGGAGTAAAATTTTTTTCTTTTTTAATATAATTTATGATTGATGGCTATGATGGTTACGCAAGAAAAGGTTGAAGAAGAAAATCCTGCAATGGAGTGTTATAAACCGGAGGCTATGTGGAAGTACATTACAGTAGAGGAGTGTTTTAGGGCTCATGGTGTGAACCCACAGAGGGCTAAATGATGTTAGTAAAAGACATAATGACTACTTCGGTATTCAAGGTTTCGAAGGATACGACTACTGAAAAAGCTCTTCAAATAATGCTTGAAAATAACATAAGGAGGTTACTGGTTGACGAGGACGGAATAATAACAATTAGGGATTTAATATATAGCTGGAAAGATCTAAAGACCCCCGTCGAAAAAATAATGTCAAGAGACCTCCTTTTTATTACACCTACTTCTCCAATAAAAGAGGCTTGCAGGATAGTTACGTCCGAAGGTGTAGGCTCGTTAGTAGTTGGAGATGGTGCTAGAATAGTGGGAATAGTCACTGAGAGGGATCTAATCAGGCATTGTAAAGTTGAGTCTAACGCAAAAGTGGGGGACATAATGAATGTCGACCCAGTAATCGCTACACCAGATAGTGAGTTATCGGAGATAGTAGAGGTCATGAAATCCTACTGGAAGAGACACGCTGTGGTAGTGGACGGTAAAAAACCCGTAGGAGTGATCTCCGCTAAGGATATAGCTAGGGCATTACTAGCTAAGAAAACATTGAAGGGAGTGAAAGCTTACGATTTTATGTCAATAACCGTTTACAAAGTTACTCCCGACTCTAGTGCGGAAACAGCAAGGCTCTTAATGGCTGAAAAAAACATAGGCTTCTTACCAGTTGTAGATCCCGTTTCTCTCTTGGGAAGTCTAAGTGAAAGAGAATTATTAGCTGTTATGTCAATTTAATTTTTAATCTTTTTTAATCATATTACTTCTTGGACTTCAGGTTTTCTAATTAGTTCCTCCATTGCGTTTATCAGGTCGTCGCTTGTAAACCCGAAAATTGCTGGTTTTTTCTCCTCAAACATTTTCCTTATTACCTCTTGATATTTAGTCACTTCCACACCCTTGAGCTTATCCTCTAACTCCTCAATGAACCCTTTAGGTGACATGACGAAGAAATCTCCAGATATCGATATTTCATCTATCTTCTTGTTCACTATTTTTACTGTTAACCTGATCAGTTTCCTTGCCTTATAGTCTACGTGACAGAGAGCTACAGTGTTGTTTATCTTAACACACCTTTCGGTCTTAAGCTCTGGATGTCTATTGTCCTTGTAGTATATCCACTCCTCGTTCATCTTTTCTCTTGCAAGTTTTTCCCATAACTGTATTTCCTCAGGTGTCAAAGAAGCGTCTTCGAATTTTATGTTAAGCCATTTTTCGAACTCCTCTTTTAACCTCTTATTTATCTCATCCCTTGGAGGAATATAACCGATTTCCTTCTCTACACTAGTCAGCCATTCGCTCATTTCCTTTGCCATCTTATCCCTGAATTTCTCTGAAGGTACTTTTACGCACTTGCTGATCAGGTCTACATCGAGGTGTAGCAATATATTACCAGTGACTACTACCGCCTTATCGTAAGTCATAGCACCGTTCCCGCTTATCTTTTTTCCATTTACAACAATATCCTGATCTTTTAACTCAGCCTTTATACCATAAGACCTTAATACGTTCACTACGGGTGTTAGATATTTTTCGTAGAGAGCTTTTGGCGTACTCGGTGCTTCTTCAGCTCTCACTACTATAAAGTAGTCGTGTTCACCGGGTGTTATTACTACTGTGCCTCCTCCAAGGTCTCTCCTTATTACTGGTATTTCCATCTTCTTAGTGAACTCAAGGTTAACTTCTAACCATACTTCCTGATGAACTCCAACATTTACGAAGGGTTTATCGGCATAAAAAACAAGGAGTGTATCTTTTCCTCCATTAGAGACGTAATCAGCTACCGAGACAAAGGACGTAACCATGTGGTAGCCGTCTTGGGGAGGTAATACTATGAACCTCCAACTCATTTCACAGCCTCTTGCACTGCAATTTTTCGGAGTTTATCAACTCAGTTAGTTTGCTTACAGCAGCAGAGCCGGTAACTAACTGTTTTAACTCCTCAGGATTATTTATCTTCATCTTAACTAGCCAACCTTTGCCGTAAGGATCTTGATTAACGATCACTGGACTCTTCTCAACTTCTTGGTTTACGTCTATGATCTCTCCGGATACTGGAGCTGGTACTGGACCGGCCCACTTTCCGCTCTCCATAGTAGCAACTGGTTTACCTTTTTCAATTTTGGTGCCCTTCTTCTTTAGCCTGACTTTCACTACTTTTCCTGCCATGGTCTGGGCAATGTCGGTTATACCTACAACAATTGTGTCTGTTCCTTCTTGTTTAGCCCATACGGTGTTTTTCCCTTCAATATAATAAAGTAGGTTCTCAGGTATCTCACAGTTCGAAACATTTGCCATTTAAGACCCTCTTTATTATCTTTCGTGGAAATAATAAAAATGTTTTGCTTTAGATAAAGGAAAAGTAATTTAAGTCAAAAATTGATAAAAATTATCTTTATCTCACGACTCTACTGGTCTCAGCTTCAAATAATTTAGACACTTCTTGTAATTTCTTAAATTTCTTTTCGTCGTACTTTCCCTTGATCTTGATTATCCAAGCATCATATGGCTTCTCGTTTAATAGAGCAGGGTTTTTTACAACAGATTCGTTAACTTCAACTATCTCTCCCTCAACCGGAAGCCTGAATTTACCTACCCATTTTGCTGACTCTAACGTGAACACTACTGTTCTTGGATTAACCTTTTCTCCTTTACTCCTTGTAGACACTTCGAATATCTTACCCGCCATATATTGTCCTAGAGACGTTATACCTACCGTAATCACGTTACCTTCCACTTTAATCCACACATGTTCCTCTGGGTAATAAAGTGGGTCTTCGGGGAACTCAAAACCGTTTATATTCATACCAAAATAAAAACAAAAATATTAACTTATT
The DNA here is from genome assembly GCF_037389975.1 of Stygiolobus sp. CP859M. Classification (NCBI taxonomy): domain Archaea; kingdom Thermoproteati; phylum Thermoproteota; class Thermoprotei; order Sulfolobales; family Sulfolobaceae; genus Stygiolobus; species Stygiolobus sp. CP859M. The sequence continues at coordinate 22,752 of NZ_JBBHKS010000005.1, forward strand.
AACTTTCATTAATACAAGTTATGAACTTCGTCATATGGCTTGATGGGGTAGTTCTCAAAGTCGACTTGACAGATGTCTTGTATCGCAAGTATAAGGGAGAAAAAATAGAAGGGTTAGAGGTTACTACGGAAGTTTTCCCCGACTGGTATCCCTTTTTAGAGAAGTTGAGGCAAAAAGTTAGTAATGATAAAATAGTATTTTTTTCCCCTTACGACAAAGAGACGACTAAGAAGGTTATGGAAAGTCTAGCCATTGCTAACTTTAGCTATGTAAGTAACGACGACGGAATAACTAAACCGAGCAAGATCCCCTATAAGGCATTGTTTAATATGACAAGATGGGATCCGATGGAGACAATGACGATAGGTTCATCACCCCTAGACCTTTTATCGGCTAGGTTCTTCGACTCAAGGATAAAAGTGGCTTGTGTTAAAAGATTCCAAGACTGTTCAAGATATAGCCCTTATATAATGGCTGATAGTTTAGAAAAGTTATATGAGATTCTAATGAGGTTAAGAAAGCTATGATAGATAAACCGTAGGGTCTTTTATCCTGAGTATCTTAAAAGCCTCTATCCTCTTCTTGCATTGACTACATTGTCCGCAGTGGTATTTGTGTCCTAAGAGGCAGGAGTAAGTTAGTTGTGGATCTAAGCCCGACTGAATCCCTACTTTCAATAGTAACCACTTGGGGAAACCGGCGAAAGGGGTAGAGAGCTTTACGCCGAGAATTTCAGCTAATTCTTTAAGCTTTTTAATCACGTAAAATCTTTCTCTTTCGAATTCACAGTCTTCTTTTACTGTACCGAGTATTACCTCCTCATATCCCCTTTCTTTTGCCAGTGCCAATGCTATTGGAATTATGACAACGTTTCTGTGAACTATGGGCTCATGGGGTTTAAACCAGAGTCCCTCTACGAAAGGTCTCCTTACGTGTTTTATGTTTATTTTTATTAACTTCTTGTCCAGTCTCCTACAAATCTCTTTACTGGCTTTTAATTGCATTCTCGCCGATTTCTGCCCGTAGTTAAATATTATACAATCAAAATCTATACCTTTTTTAGAAAGGTAAAAGGCTACGGAGGAAGAGTCTAAGCCTCCGCTCATTAACAGTAATGATTTTCCCATATGTTTTAAATAAGCCCATGAGGAATTAAACATATGTCGCTTGAGAATGAAGCGAAAAAATTAGCTGCAACTTACGCAAGGTGGTTGAGAAAGCCTGAAGACGCTCTCTTTGGAAAGCAGGGAAGGGGTGTCGTAATGATTATTTATGAGAAATTAAAGAGTGCAAAAACTGTTGACGAGATAAGGTCGGTGCTGGATCTTCGTCAATACGAAAGTATGATGGACAAAGCCACTTATAACGATTTACAGAGGTTCATAAATGATCTTTTGACTAAAATCTCAGGAATGCAAGACGAGCAAGCTAGAAATTTTGTTGTAGAAGTCTTCAGATATTTCCAGATCTCTCTATACACTAAGATTGAGGATATTAATAGAGGGATTTGGGGTTAACTTTGGTTTTTTTGATAAAATTTAAATATATCTATTAATAGATATTAAATTATGGAAGTAGAAAGTGAGAAAGTAGTATTACCGTCGGGCAAAGAAGTAAAGTTACTTGACGCTTTATCGTTCTGTTACGACATATCTGACACGGAGTACAAAGTACTCCAAGCTGTAATCGAAAAGAAGACAGCTACAGAGGATGAATTAGTAGAGTCATTGAAGTTGTCTAAAGCATCTATTAATAGAAGCCTAAACAAGCTTGTATCACTTGGATTTATTATTAGGGAAAAAATGCAGTCCTCTAAAGGCGGTAGACCAAAATACGTCTATAAGGCTGTTGAGACACAGCAGCTAGTAGAGCATATCAGGGAAGATTTCAAAAAATGTTCCCAGATGTTTATAAATATTTTGCCTAAGGTTCTACTTTCTTCTCTTGGCACTTGAATACAAATTTTTCAGGGCTACTTCTAAACGCTAGCAAACACATTTCCGTGTCGAAATAGTATGCTATCTCATTATAGGTCTCTTTGTAAGGAGAGCATTCGGCCTCAAACAGTCTGTTACAAACCGGACAAATGACTTTCATGGGGTTTAGTTAGTTCGACAATATTTTTAAGTTTTTAACTCAATCTTACAAACTATGGAGATAATAGACGCTACTTCAGCTGAATGCCCCGAACCTTTCATGAAAACCGTGGCTAAGCTAATGGGGATGAAAGAAGGTGCAGTAAAAGTAATGTTTAAAGATCCAAAATGTGTGGACATGATAACCGAAGCCGTTAAGTTAATGGATTGTAAGATTGTGGAGAACACCAATAAGGATGGAGTATATACGATGGTCATTGAGAAGACTAGTAGCAGTAAAGAATTAAAGGACGTTAAAGTCGGAGGTTGCTAAAGGTTTACAATTCTTTTCACTTTAGAACAATATAAATAGCCGTTTTTTCTATTTGAAGAAATATTTAAATAAATTAAAAAAGTTATTTTCCTAAGTATGGATTCTTTTAGGTTCATCGTGGAGAGAGGACCGCAAGACCTAATACTCGCTGGCGAAGAGGCGTTATTAGAGTCAGTAAGTAATGGTGCCTCCCCAATACTGCGCTTCGTTATATTCGACCCCACAGCCGTGCTTATAGGCTATCATCAGGCGGTAGAGCAAGAAGTGAATATTAATGAGGTGAAAAAAAGAGGTTGGGACATAGGAAGAAGACCTACCGGTGGAGGAGCTATAATAATGGGAAAAGACCAACTGGGCTGGGAGATTTATGCTGACGGTTCGCTATTAGGAGGTTCCCCAGAAAACGCGATAAAGAAAGGCGCTGAAGGAGTAATAAAAACCCTTCAGAAGTTAGCGATTGACGCAAATTTCAGGCCTAAGAATGACGTAGAAGTCAAGGGGAAAAAGATATCTGGGATAGGTGCATTCTCGATAGGTAAATATATTGCAGTGACAGGGACGATACTCTTAGACTTCGACGCTGAAGCTCTCGTATCTACGTTAAGGCTCACTTCCGAGAAACTGAAAGACAAGCTAGCTAAGGATTTCAAAGAGAGACTAACATGGGTATCAAAGGAACTGGGACGTAGTATCGAAATGAGCGAGTTAATAAGTATAGCAAAGGATAGCTTCTCCGAAGCGTTAGGAGTAAAGTTGGTGGAAGGTCAGTATACTGAGGAAGAGAAGAAATTAATTTCACAATTCAGGTTGAAGTATTCTTCTCCGGATTGGATATATAACCTCAGAAAACCCCTAAGTGGGGATGTGAAGTTTATAGAGAGAAAGTTCCCAGGTGGGCTAGTCAGGTTACAAGCCAAGCTTGCAGGTGAGTCGATAATTGAAAGTGTTTTACTAACCGGAGACTTCTTCGTAGAACCCAGAAGGGCAATCTACGATCTAGAGTCCAGACTTAAGTGGAGTAGAGTGGATGAACTTGAGGAGAACATCAGGGAGTGGTATAAAGGTGTAAAGATTATCGGAATAAGCGAAAACGACCTCATCTCCTTATTTAACGAGGTGTTGAAAAAGTGAGACCCCTATTCTTATATGCACCTGCGCTGAAGAAATATGAAACCGAGTATATGTCCTCTGATCAAGGGTGGAGGATAGTCTCTGTAACTGGAAACGCTTGTGCGTTTAACTGCAAACACTGTAATAAAAGAATCCTCGAGAGCATGGAGGACGCATCTTCGCCTCTCAAGCTCGAAATACAAATCAAAAAATCGTTAAGTGAAGGGCACAAGGGGCTTATACTCTCAGGAGGTTCTACTAGTAGGGGAGAAGTCCCCATCTGGAAGTTCTCTTCCGTGCTTCAGAAGTACAAAGATAAAATGACTTTTATTGCCCATACCGGAGTCGTAAAAAGCGAAGAAATAGCTCTAAAGTTTAAGGAGGCAGGAGTTAAAATAGCTTTACTTGATATGGTCGCTGATGATGATACTATAAAGGATACACTTGGTCAACCTTTTACGGTTGACGATTACTTGAATTCGTTTAGGTATCTGAAAAAAGCAGGACTAATGGTAGTCCCTCATATCATCGTAGGCTTAAGTAAAAAGGGGGTCGAAAACGAGCTAAACGCTCTGGATATGTTAAAGTCCGTAAACCCAGACGCTGTTATAGTCGTCGGGCTCATGCCTCTTTCCTCATCTTTCTCTTTACGACAGCCCGAGCCCGACGAAATGATTCGAGTTATGAAGAAGGCAAGAGATAACTTCTCCATTCCGGTCATGCTCGGGTGTGCAAGACCCAGAGGTAGGAGGTATTTGGAGGTGGAAAAATTTGCGGTAGATTACGAGCTGGACGGAATAGCCTTCCCAGAGGAGGAGACTATAAATTATGCGTTAAGTAAAAGACAAGTTATTTTTAATAATACATGTTGTGCGAATGTAGTTTTCGATATTTTGGGGGTGGTATGATATGTTAAGAATGGTAAGTAGTCCAGATTGGGTAAGGCTAAGTTTCGGAGCAGATATGGTATTAGGTTTTAGTCCAGGTGTTTTTTTACATAACGCTCTAAACACAACAATAAACCTCTTGCAGTATTATCCAGATGGCTGTAAGGCTAACTGTGCCTACTGTGGACAAGCTAGAGAAGTATCTCAAGGTCCTGAATGCAAAACACTGATAAGAGTCGAATGGCCTTTAAGGAAACTAGATGACGTTATAAAGAAGATAAAGGAGAGACAAGGCGATCCTAGGTTCGGATTACAGAGGATATGTGTGGGGCAGTTAGCCCACCCTAAGGCAGCACAAGACTCAATAGAGATCACGAGGAGAATTAGAGAGGCCGGAATAGAGCTGTCAATATCAGAATTAGTAACCCCTACATACACGTTCAAACACCACATGGAGGAGATGAGGAAGGCAGGAGGGGATATGATAGATGTAGCAATCGACGCTGCAAGCAAGAGAGTTTTTGACATGACCAGAGGGAAGGAAGTCAGAAGTATGCATAGTTGGGATAGGTATCTTAAGGGTATTGATGAGGCTGTAGAAGTATTCGGTAAAGGAAATGCAGGGATACATTTGATAATAGGATTAGGTGAGACTGAAAAGGAAGCTGTTGATATAATGTGGTATGCTCATCAAAGAGGGGCAAAGATTACATTATTCGCCTTTTACCCAGAACAAAATACGTTAATGGAGAAGAGAAAACCCGTACCAGTGAACGTATATAGAAGGATACAGCTTGCAAGATGGCTTATCGAAAACGATCTCGTAACGAATTCCGACTTTGTATTCGACGAAAACGAGAGGTTGATAGATATCAATATACCTTCCGACTTGAGTATTGACGATATAGCACCAGCTTTTATGACTTCAGGTTGTCCAGGCTGTAATAGACCTTATTCTAATGAGAGACCCACGATGGAGTTCAGAAACATTCCTTGGTATCCGTCAAGAGAAATGGCAATTAAAGCTTTAAGGCAGTCTAAGCTAGACAACGTAATAAAAGCGCTAGAACGAAAGTAGAATGTACATAAAAAGGGGTTCTTTAATCAGTTTTTTCTCAAGCGGTTTCCCTTCTCACGTTAGGGGTAAAGCTATAGACTTAAGTTCACCGGATCAAAGAACTTTTTTCTCACCGTTCAATGGAAAGCTCCTCAGAGCCGAAAAATTCTTTATAGGGAGACCTAACAAATACGTTAAGTCCAACTACGATTATATGCTCACTTTCTTGATTAAGGATAAGAAGATTAAGGTATTACACGTAGAGCCAATAATAAATGAGGGAGAGGAAGTTAAGGAAGGACAAGTAATAGGGTATTTTGTTAACTCCCCTTACACTGGAGGAGACTTTTTACACGCCCATATCGAGGGAGTAACATTTAAGTTCCGCAAGGTGTCCGATTACAAAGAGTCGAGACGTGGAAAAGTCGTTTTAGTCACTGAGAATTATTTCGATGTGGAGGTAGAAGATTACGCGTCAGCGGGTAATCTCCACGGTGTGGGTTGTTGTGGAGGACTACTTAACACCAGCTACCCGTATGCTTGTTACGGGGGGATTATAGGCGGTTTTAATGGTCAACTCTCCTTTTTCAGTATAAATTTAGGCAGACCCGTTAACTTTAAGAAAAAGAATGTAGTTCTCTTTGAAGGAAAGAGGGGGTTAATCAAAACATGGGAACAAAAGGCATCGTTTAAGATCCTAGCTAATCAACCTGTCTGTGGTAAAGCGTTTTTTGAAGCTGTGCTATCCTACGATGGAAAACCGAGGATAAGGTTTTTTAGAAAATATAACGGAAATTTAGGGGATAGAATTGACCTCGGAGAAATTATTAGGTATTATATGGGATGATAGGTTCAGGGACATATCGTTTTCTCACCACATGATAAGGGATATTTCTAAAGAGAGAATTAGGAGGTTCATAGAAATAGCGAGAAGAAAACTCCAGTTCGTAGAAATTAAACCTGAGTTAGCTACCTTAGACGATCTCCTCGAGATACACTCGAAGGATTACATCAATAGGCTTAAAGAAGTCAGTGCTTTGCCATATTCTGGATATTTGGATGGAGGGGACACTATTCATTACCCTGGTATATTTGAGGACGTATTACTTGTGCTTGGCGCCTCGAAGACTGCGTTAAAGTTTTCCTCATATATAGATTTTATTTACGTCCCACTCGGCGGTTTCCATCACGCTACGTACTCCAGACCAATGGGTTTCTGTCCTATAAACGACGTAGCTTATCTTGTTTTTCAACTACTTAAAAGAAAGGAAAAAGTGGCAATAATAGACGTTGACGCCCACCACGGTAATGGGCTTCAGGAGTATTTGTATGATAAGCCCGTGTTGAAACTAAACATCTTTGCTTACGACGGCAAGTTTTTCCCTGGTACTGGAAGGGTTGAGGAGAGGGGAGAGGGAGAGGGAAAGGGGCTTAATTATAATTTTCCGTTACCTCTTAGATCGGGAGACGATGTATTCGAAATAGCGTTGAGAATTCTCGACATAGTTGAGGAATATGACCCGTCTTATATTGTTGTGATCTCTGGGGTAGACGGTCATAAGGATGACGGGCTTAAGTCACTGGAGTTGACGTGTAATTCGTATAACCTTTTGGGCTTGAAGGTGAGAAGGTTGGCTAAAAGTGCTAAAGTTATTGGATATGGTGGAGGGGGATATGGGAAGATGTCCTCCGAATGTATGGTGAGTTTCCTAGTCGGTCTCAGTGGTAAGAAAGAAGAGCTAGAAACTCCTACAATCTCGAATTTAGAGAATATAAAAAAAGCTAAAGAGACTTTATCTATCCTCTTATCTTTCCCTCAGCACTTTACCTAAATCTTCAGCCAGTTTCAACATTGCACCTAAAGCGTAACTTGTGTCCTTGTTACCTAAGGCACCTACCAATCCGAACGTTCCTACAGGCTTCACATTTGGTAATTCTTGTACCCACATCTTCATTGCTATGCCCATCTTCTGCATTAAAGCTAATATAGCGTCTACGAATTGCGGATCACCGAACACCTCAAATAACTTCATCATCTTATCGATAACTCCTGCCTTCTGTAACTCAGCCATCCTTTCAAGCAGCGATAACATTGAGGTGAAATCGACTTGAGTGAGTAGTTTTACAGTTTTTTCGCTCGTTAATTGTTTCATAACTGGGGATAGGGCTATTAGAGCATTAAGTGTCGCATCAATATCAATCGTCTCTAATAGTTTGAGGGTCTTCTCACCCGTTAGTTTTTGTAATATTGGGATCGACCTCTCGGCTACTGTGAGTAGTGCGTCTACATCAAGTGATTGTAGGAGGGATAGAGCTTTATCACTTGTTAGTTTTTCTACCATTGGCCATAGTGCTTGTATTTTTGTTATTTGGTCCATTCCGAATGAGATGAGTGTGTTAATTAAGTCAGCCTTCTGTACAGCATCAAGCAAGTCTATTGACTGCTGAAGCAAGTTTAATAGCATATCTAACTGGCCTTTCTTCTGCATGTCATTGAGGATCGTTGTCGTTTTCATGAGTACTGGCATCAGGCTTTCAGTAGTCTGGAGTAAGGCGTCTATGTCCATACTTTGTAGTGCTTTTAGTGCTTTTTCACTTGTCATCTTTTGCATTAGTGGTAGGAGTTTTTCTGTAGCGTCAAGTAGTGCGTCTACATCGAGTGATTGTAGTATTTTTAGCGCCTTGTCACTTGTCATCTTTTGCATTAGTGGTAGGAGTTTTTCTGTAGCGTCAAGTAGTGCGTCTACATCGAGTGATTGTAGGAGGGATAGAGCTTTATCACTTGTTAGTTTTTCTACCATTGGCCATAGTGCTTGTATTTTTGTTATTTGGTCCATTCCGAATGAGATGAGTGTGTTAATTAAGTCAGCCTTCTGTACACCATCAACTATAGAAACAGCTTGGTCAAGTAATCCCATCATTAAGTCCAACTGACCCTGTTTATCCATTTCAGTTAATTTAGTAGTCACTTTTTCAAGTGCAGGTAAAGCGTCTATTAACTTAGAGAGCTTTTGTATATTCTCAGGGTTAGTGAGTTTTTCGAGAGGGTCTTCGAATGTCTGAGCCACTTTTATCTCCTCTTAACTTTATTATAGTTTGTATTTTATATACTTTAATATGACAAAGTACGCGGTTATAACGACAAACTTGGTAACCAGAATCCCTGAACTGAGGCAAGCCTTAGCAGGTAAGAAGATCGTTATCACAACTCTCACGTTCTCTAAAGCACTTAAAATGGGGGTAAACCCATCTAATCTTCTTGATAACGATGTGTGGATAAGGGCTTACTCCCATAAACCCATCAAAATTTCAGGTCTAGATGAAGCAGATTCGGAATCGGTCTTGGTAGCACAAGAGCTATCTGCTGAATTGTTTACAGATAACGAGAATGTGGAAAAAATAGCTAGGAAGATGGGGATTGTTGTTTTTCGCTACCCTTAACTAGCATCTTAAGAATTATATGAGGAGGGAACCCACCTGGTATCTCTACGTTCTCGTTAAGAACGATCTTCGGAACGTTTAACACTCTGTATTTTTTACCTAGTTCTTCATACTCCGTAACGTCTATTATCTCTAAGCTGACACTTTCATTTACTATAGATATCTGATACAATAGTTCAGCAGCTATAGGACATTTTGTACAATCAGGTGTTACGAAAAGCTTTATGTTACCCCTTACTTTTACCGCTTCTGCCTTTTCCTTTTCATCAAGCTGCACTGCATGGTTTGCAACTCTGATTAGTGAGTTAAGAAAGGGCCACAACTCGTTAGCTGTGGGAATACCGTAGTAAGTGAAGAAGAGTCTGTTATTTTTTAAAACTTTTATGTAAGGCTTGTCACAACTATCCTTTTCTATTATATTATTGCCTTCAGTGAGCTTGTCTACCACTTCGTCCGCTTTACATTGCTCAATGGTAAGCCCTTTTATGAACTTGGAGTATTGGGAGATAATTGGGTCATAACTCATAAGAAATACCTCAAGCTCTCTATACCCTCTAAAGCCTTAATTAATTTCTGTTCTAATTCTTGCATGTCTGAGAACCTTCTTTTTATCAATACCATGTTATTGTTAAGCTCGTAAGTAACTGGCTCTCCTAAGCTTTGTGTTATTCTTGCAGCCCTAGCGTATCTTATGCCCATTTCTACTAAATCATCAAGACTTTCTTTACCGGTAGGTAAAGGGATTGGTAATACTATTTCGTTTAATGCTTTATCTATATAAAACGAGTATCCTTCCATCTTTATTACGAGCTTATTTTCAGCCTCCTCTAGCTCAAATCCCCTTTTCTTAACGTAATCGGCTAATGACATACAAATTATCTTTACTCTATGAATTATAAAATTTGGCTAAGACGGTTAATTCCACAATTTTAGAAATTTTAGTTTAATTCGTTAGTTCTATTTAATTAAAAATTAAATAGTATATATTCAACCAAAGAAATCATTTTAAAATGTTTAAATAACAATAACTATTTATCAATTTATTTGTAAAATTTCAAATTTACTAGATATTACAAAGCCTGATATAATAACGTTGTTATTTTACCATCTAGTAAGACAAATAAGTCACAAATCTAGATCACTTATAGTTGTCTACGTCCAAATCGAACTCGTTCCTAGCTGCGTTTAGTACGACCTCACTTAGGGATGGGTGGGCAAATATCGAGAAAGCTAGGTCCCTAATTGTTAATCTCTTCCTAACTGCTAATGCTAACAAGTTAACTAACTCCTCGGCAGAATCTCCTATAACTTCTGAGTAAACTACTGTTCCGTTCTTGTCTATTCCTATAGCGGAGAACCCCTCCCTAAAACCTCTAATTATGGCTCTCGTATTTGCAGCATAAGGAAATTTCACGAACTTTTCAACCTTTCTTTTATCACCCACAACCCCTATTTGAGGATCAGTGTAAATCACTTGTGGCGTCCCCTCGTAATCCATTTCTTCACAAGACCCCAGAATATTTAGGGAAGCTACTATGGCTTCCATATATGCTAAGTGGGCAACCCTAATCTCCTTATCAATTACGTCACCGATAGCGTAGATACCTTTAAGTGAGGTCTCTAGTCTTCTGTTCACAATAATCCCGTTTCTCGTAGTCTCAATTCCTATTTTTTGTGTACCCTTAGGTATTGAGGGCATCCTTCCAGTAGCGTATATTATGATCTCTCCTTCATATTCACCTTTGTCTGTGATCACCTTACCGTCCTTAATTTTCTTCGGTGTAACACCCTCCAGAACGTTGACGCCGTCAAAATCCAATCCGTTCATTAAAACGCGTCTTGTTTCCTCTTCAATTTCCTTGAGGACTTTGCTTCTAGATAAAAGTGTTACTGAAGAGCCAAGTTTTGCGAATATCTGGGCTATCTCAGTTCCTGCTACGCCCCCTCCTATAACAACCATAGAAGAGGGGACTCTACTCAATCTTACGGCTTCATCCTCGCTTATTGCGTTCTCAATCCCCTCAATCGAGGGAGTATTAGGTTTCGAACCGGATGCGATAATTATATTACGAGCCGATATTTTTTCACTATTTACACTCAGCTCGTTCTTACCCAGTATCTCCGCCTCTCCTCTTATAATCTCTCCACTAGAAGACTTAATTAATCCTTCTCCTGCGCTCCGTAAGTATTCTATGATTTCATCCCTCTTACGGAAAAAAGTGGATCCGTCTAATGAAACTGAAATAGTAATTCCCTTATAATCTCCGATCTCCTTGAGTCTAGAATATAAAAAAGATAACTCAGATAAAAAAATACTAGGTACACAGCCGTAATTTACGCATGTACCTCCTATGTTCTCCTTCTCTATTACAGCTACCCTTTTTCCCCTTCTCCCGAGCAGTACTCCGGCAGCATACCCTGCAGTTCCACCACCTATTATCGCGACATCAAAATCCATACTTACTCAGAAGAATAATGATCTGTCGGCATCAAATAATAAGTCTATTAGTGTCGAACCGCCCACTATTTCTACTCCGTCCACTACATCACTTTCGTTCATGTGGCACATGTCCTTTAGGCTTTGGACACATACGTACATCTTCACACCGTTGTCTTTAGCCATATCGAAGAAGTGTATGAACGGGTTTCCTCCTTTCCTCCTTTCTTCTTCTTGCCATTTCTTGCTTAATAATAGTGGTCCTTTTATCATAAAGAAGACTTGTGCTTCATATTCCATTGATGCTGCTATTGATGCCATAAAAAGTGGTGCGTACGTCCTATCTAGGTCATCTGGACCATGTGTTACCACGATTAACACTTTTTTCTTTTGTTCTTCGCTCATCAAGTACCCCTCAACTAATAATTAAAAAAGCTTACTTAAATTTTTTATCAAACAAATTAACAGAAGACACTATATTTATTTCGTATATTTGATATCAATTAAATAAAAAAGAAATATTTTTCATTAATTTCAATATCAGGAAAGCTTATATAATTTTAATTAAAAATAATAATTGGGAATACAAATGGGAGAGCAGAAAAAACTCTCAATAATCGTCTTCTCAGGCACAGTAGATAAGTTAATGCCCGTTGGTATTTTAGCATCTGGAGCAGCGGCAGCGGGATATGAAGTGAATCTATTCTTCACTTTTTGGGGATTAACAAATATAACTAAACAAGGTTTACAGAATCAACCAGCCCCTATTGACAAGAACTATGAAAAGTTCGGTCCGATGATGATGCAAAAAATGCAAGAAATGAAGTACCCAATGTGGTATCAACTAATTGAACAAGCAAAAGAGGTAGGAGAAGTCAAAGTATTTGCTTGTAGCACCACCATGGAGTTCTTCGGAATAAAGAGGGAAGACCTAGCTAGCTTTGTTGACGATGTTGTAGGAGTTGCAACTTTCCTAGACAGAGCAGAAGGAGGAACTGTATTATTCATTTGAGGTGAATAAAATGACAGAAGTTAAAATAGCCAAAACCTTAGACGCAAGGGGAATGTATTGCCCTGGTCCAGTAATGGAAACGGCTAAAGCTATAAAGCAAATCCAGGTAGGAGAAGTTCTTGAGGTCTTAGCTACAGACCCCGCAGCCAAACCGGACATTGAAGCGTGGGCTAGGAGGACTGGGCAACAAATATTAGACGTACAACAGCAAGGTGGAGTAACTAGAATTCTAATTAAGAGAGTAAAGTAAAGGTAATATAATAATTTATTTTTTTAACAAAATTTATAAGTAACTTTTCGATTAATCTATTTGATAGGTATGTCTAAAGTTATACCGCTACCAGATGATCCAAGAGTAATGGACATGGCTTACATAGATCAAGCAATTGAACCAGAAGAGATGAGAAATTTCCATAGCTCATTATCGGCAGAAGAGGCTGAACTCGCAAAGAAATTCTGGGAAGCCGTAAAATCAGATTTTAGATTTAATGAGTATTTGAGGGGATGCTTAAACTGCGGCGTATGTACTTCTGGGTGTCCAGCTGCAAAATTCTATGATTATGGACCTAGAGAAATGATACAGTATATGATGAGAGATGCAGCTGATAAGATATGGGAATTTACCAACAAGAAAGTATGGGCGTGCGTTCAATGCTATACTTGTTCTATGAGGTGTCCATTTAATAACGAAATAGCTGGATTAATAATGCTTCTGAGGGAATATGCAGTCCAATTTGGACTTCCATCCGCAAAAGAAATATTAGCCCCATATAGAAGAGTCTTGTACACTGTGATCACGACAGGTAACCAAGTAACTCCAAATATGATTCAGCCTGATGCGTTCCCAGATTGGGGTCCACAAGCGGTCGAAGAGTCAAAGAATATGGATGTATATAGAAAGGCAGTTCCGGTCGATCTATTGCAAAGGACTGATATAGGTTGGCAATCTTCTCTACAAACCGCGGTTGAATTAATGACAATTTTCATTGAATCAGGTGCGATGGACTCGATAAAGAAGGTAGATGAAGATCTATACGAAATGATCATGGACATATATGAAGAGAGGAAACAACAACTAGAGGAAATAAGAGAAAAATGGGAAAAAGGAGAATTAAACGAAGATGAATTGCCTGACAACTGGATGGACTTATAAAGGGAAAGATTCAATATTTGTGTAAATTTATGTATTTTTTACTTATTTAGTATCTATGAATAAATGGTTTAAATGAAAGTTTATATATTATAAACTACATAAATTGATGTAAAGGTGTAAATTATGACAAGTCAAGAAGAGAAGAAGATGCAGGAGGCAATAAAAGAAGCTTTTCCTTATGCAGATAGCGTAGATTGGAATGAAGTATATCAGAGGATTATATATAGATATAGTACTCCTCACGGTATTCAACACGTTAAAGAGGAATTACATAAGTTAGAAGACGAGGGAGAAGTAATAGTTCATCATATAAAGCCCTACAATAATCCGGTGGAAGTTCAGACTATTAATGGATTACCTAAGAAAATACCCACAAACAAACTATGGAACCACAAGAGTTGTGGACAATGCGGACATATTCCAGGTTATCCCACTTCAGTTTTCTGGATGATGAACAAGGCTGAGATAGACTATTTAGATGAACCACACCAGACTTCATGCACTGGCTGGAACTATCACGCTTCTGGTGCTTCTAACCCTGTAACCTTAGCTGGAGTTTATGTAAGAAACATGTGGAGAGCTTATGAAACTGACTACTTCCCGTTAATACATTGTGGTACGTCTTTCGGCCATTATAAAGAAATTAGAAACATGTTAGTCTTACATAAGGAGATAAGAGACAAGTTAAGGCCGATAATGAGAAAGCTAGGAATGGACATCGTGATCCCTGAAGAAGTAGTACACTACTCAGAGTGGCTATTCGTAATGAGCAAGCAGCTAGCACAGCAGAAGAAATACGATCTAAGTAATGTCAAAGCTGCAGTTCACACACCGTGCCACGTTTATAAGCTAGTTCCCGATGATACCGTATACGATCCGAAAGTCTTCGAAGGTAGGAGACCTGCAGCACCTACTGGTACTGTAATGAACTTCGGTGCTAAAATCGTAGATTATTCTACTTGGTGGGACTGCTGTGGATTTGGTTTCAGGCACATATTAACAGAAAGAGAATTCAGCAGGAGCTTCGCGTTATTTAAGAAGGTAATTCCTGCAGTAGAGGAAGGACATGCCGACGTATTTGTAACATCTGACACTGGATGTGTAACGACACTAGACAAGAGCCAGTGGGCTGGAAAAGCTCACGGTTTTAACTATAACTTACCAGTTCTAGCAGACGCACAGTTTGCAGCAATTGCAATGGGTGCAGATCCATACAAGATTGCTCAAATACATTGGCACGCAACTGATGTTGAAGGTTTCTTAAGGAAAATAGGTGTACCAGTTGATGACTACAAGGAGAAGTTCCTACAGTATCTAGCTGACTTAAGAGAAGGCAAAGCCCAGCCCGAATACTTGTATACTCCTCACAGAAAGATTGATTTCTACCTAACATTACCTGATAGAGTGAAGTGGTATAAGGGAGAAAAAGCTGTACAAAAGTGAAAAGCAAAATTTTTTAAATTAATTTTATTTAATAAATGTTAGGATTAGGTGATTAAATGGGCGGAGAAAAAGTTCTAGTTATTGGTGCAGGACCAGCTGGTCTTTCAGCAGCGAAGGAGTTGGCTAATTTAGGAGTTAATGTAGTATTGGTGGAAAGAGAATCATACTTAGGTGGTACTCCTAAAAAGCTTAAGTATAGTCTATTGTTCCCTAACCTAGTTCCTTCTGAACAAGTTATTGATCCTCTGATTAAAGCAGTAGAAGAGAGTAAGAATGTAAAGATCTATAGGGAGAGTATTGTGGATAATGTGAAGCAAGAAGGAAGCGGTTTTGTTGTAGGTATAAAAGATAAAACTGGTAAAGTGATTAACGAGAAAGTTAATGCAATTATAGCTGCATCTGGTTTTGAACACTTCGATTCAAGGAGGAAATACGAGTATGGTTACGGTATAGTCCCCAATATTTATCAGATATCAGACATAGAGAAAATGTTATCTGACAATAAGCTAGTAACTACGAAAGGGACACCGCCAAAGAGGGTTGCTATATTATTGTGTGTAGGTTCAAGAGATGCTACGGTAGGTAATACATATTGTTCTAGGGTATGTTGTGCAGTATCAATCAAACAAGCAATGGAGATAAAGCAGAGAATACCTGATGCAACTGTGCATATCTACTATATGGATATAAGAACATATGGTCTAATGGAAGATAGATTATATTGGAAGGCTCAATTAGATTATAGAGTAGGGTTTATAAGAGGTAGGATATCAGAGTTTATGAGAGGACCTAACGATACTGTAATAATTAAGGGAGAAGATACAATGAACTTAAACAGAGCGCTAGTAGTTCCATATGATATGGTGATATTAGCTAATGGTATGGAGTTAGGTTTAGGTTCAAAACAAGTAGCTAAAGTTTTAGGCTTAGAGCTAGAACAGCATGGGTTCGTAAAGCCGCTTGACGAGCACACCTTACCAATTCAGTCTACTAAGAAGGGTATATTCTTAGCTGGTGCGATAACTGGTCCTAAGACGATATCTGATTCAATAACAGAAGGTTATGCAGCTGCAATGAAAGCTTATGAATATATAACTAAAGGTATATGGGATGAGCCCGTACAGGTAGAGGTGGCTCATCATTAACACTATTTTTTTAAATCCTGATTATGTAAGAGATATTTTTAATGCAATGTTAGATAAGGATGTAAATAATACTTATAGTGATCCTAAGAAATCTTTCTCCGTAATTTTGGATTCTATGAAGAGGAAATCTGATTTCCTCATGAACTTAGAAATTAGGACTGAGGAAGATCGTAAAAAACTATTCGAAGTGTTTTTCCACCACAAGAAGTTTTATTCCCAAGTGGCTGAAAGTACTCCCTTGTCTGAATTTTCCACCTTGTACTCCAAGATGAAGGATACTTCTCTACCTTATGATGATAGAGTTAACATGTTCATAAACTCCGTAAAGGGGATGGAACTAAAAGATTCGAGAGATATGGCCAGAGAACTTTTACATTATCTTCAGCCTACAGATTTTCCCTTATGGAATAGATGGATTTGGAATGAAGAGAAGAATTCGGGTTCGATAACTTATGTCCTTAAGGATAACGTGACCTTAAATAACAAGAATGATTTTATATCTGCTGTGAATGAACTAAAAAGTATTTTATCAATTTTTGGCTTAGATACCTCGAATTATTATCCCACTACACTTTTTTTGGTTTATTCGTACGTAAGGTATTTAGACTATACTACGCACCTTGCAATAGACAAAAAGGCGGCGGGGTTACTCCCCACTCATCTTTCCACAACCGCCTTAGTTTTAGGGTTAAAACCCTTCTTAAAGGTGGTGAAATATGCCCATTCCTGAGTTGGAAAAATCTATAATAAAAGGTGTAATTCAAAAAGATAAAGTAATAGTAGACGGAGTAGAAATAGACGGTACATGGAACGCATTTTTAGTTGAGAGAACACAAACGGGGTACGACCCCAGTGTATGGGACGAGATCGCTAACACTCTAGAAGGATATACAATCAGCGCTTGTTGGCAATGCGGTACTTGTACTTCAGGATGTACTATGAGAGAATACGATCCTAACTACGGTCCGCGAAAGTTCATAGACCTCGCTAGAAAAGGTGATAAACAAACATTGATAGAACTACAGAACAGTATATGGAGATGTGTGTCCTGCCAGAAGTGTACCCACAGATGTCCTAAGGGTGTGCTAGTTGAGGAAGTAGTTCATGCAATCCATAATTATTTGCTAAAGCACGGGCTAGTTAAGAAGGACCCTGGTGCAATATTCGACGAGTTATTCCTTGAGACAGTTATGAATAACGGAGGAAGAATATCGGAATTATCTCTCGGAGCAGCATCAGCTAAGGCCGGATTCGTATCATTAGGAATAAAAGATCTTATAATGATGAGTGGAGCTATGTTGAGGTCTGGTCTGTTTAAGGAGTTAATGAAACCAAGTAAAGTTAAGAACTGGGATAGGATAAAGAAAGTATTAGAGGAAGCAATGAAGGAGGAGGTGAGAGCAGAATGACCATGAGATTAAATAATCCTTACGGTAAAGTAGCGTTCTACCCAGGCTGTTCATTAGACGGAATGGGTAAGTCCTACGAAGTATCTTTAGCGTTGGTAGCTAAGGATCTTGGGCTTCAGTACGAGAAAATAGAGGATTACAACTGCTGTGGTGCACTAGAGGTCAAGAACGTAAATACTATGGCAGGATTACTGCTTCCAGCTAGGAACTTGTCTTTAGCAAGACAGATGGGAGCAGATGCTGTAATGTCTGCATGTCCAGGCTGTCATTATTCACTATCGAGAACCCATTATTACATGACTAAGTATCCAAAGTTAAGAGAAAAAGTGAACATGTACTTAGAGAAAATGGGTGAGAAGCCTTATGATCTACAATTGTTAATGATACATGCCGTAGAGTTTATTTACAATACTGTCGGTCCTGAAGGTGTAAAGAGTCTTGTAAAGAGACCACTAAACGGTCTAAAGGTAGCCCCATATTATGGCTGTCTATACGCAAGACCGAAGCAGTTCATCTTAACTGGATATATGAAGATCAAGGATGATCCTGAAAGACCGTTCTTCATGGACGAGTTATTAAAGGCTACTGGAGCTGAGGTAGTGCCGTTTGAAGCAAAGACAATGTGCTGTGGAGGTCCACATGTATATGCTGATCCAGATGTAGCTCTGAACTTAGAAGCGAGAATATTGAAGGAAGCAAGAAGGAACGGCGCTGAACTCCTAGTGGTGGACTGTCCATTAGGCGCTGTTGCTCTAGAGAATAATATGAACAAGATTGCCGCAAGATACGGTGAAGATCTGAGAATGCCTATAGCGTACTTCAGCCAGTTATTAGCGTTCGCATTTGGTCATTCACCTGACGAAGCGTTACTGACGGCTAATGTGACAAATCCGATGCAAGTTTTGAAGAGATTTATTTAAAGAGTTAACTTCTTTTTCCTTTTCCTCTTCTTCACTTAGCTCTTATTTTTCATGAATTCTCTTAACCATCCTAAAACCGCGTCGTCGTTATTTTCATGAAGATACTTAAAATATTTCTGCAGAAATTCCTGAGAGGATTTAGAAGTTATATAGGTCTTCCTCAAGCCCTCTAACGCGGTCGCTCTGTTTATCCTAAATGAATGTGTTATGCTTTTTCTTCCAGTGAACATAACTACTGTCGTTATCTTTTCCGTTATTATGATTCTAGCTATAGTGGAGGAGAGGAGCAGGAGTCTGAAGATTATTTCTTCTCTGTCGCACACTAAGCTGATTTTATCTTCCTCAAAGGTAGTGATGATGTTTTCGTTTCCCTTTTTCTTTACTATCTTAAATCCTTCCCTTTCAAGTTTTTTTCTTATTTCATCACTAAACTTCCCTGTTCTTAACAAGTCTTCCTCTTCAATGAGGATACCTTTAAACTCCACAACTTCTAATCTATTTGTTGAAATATGAAGATTTCGATTATTGGTATTATGGTCATTTTGGTATCTCTATTGACTTTGGCTAGCGTTTCATTAGGTTCTCAAGGAAGAATGATAAGTTTTGTTCAACAATGCGGGAGTAATATACTAGTAGTATATTCAAATGGAAGCGTTATGCTAGAAAATCCTTCCAGAGAAATCTTATTTATCACACAAATAAACTTTACGAGAATAATTGGGCTTTCTCAGCAGATAGTGTATCCTTGGGGGGTAAAACAATATCCTGAGAGCTTCCAGCACACCGTATTAATATTTCTTAACCAGTCTGGGTATTACGGTCTAATATTACCCTCTTTTTATTCAGCAGTATTCGTCCTTAACTCGACTAATATTACTTATACTCCTCCAATGTCTTTTCCTCTGACCGTAAAGAAGGTAATATATGTCTCGCCTTATTTTCCTAATATGACCGCTGAAATAATAAATAATTATTTAGTTCAATATAATAACTCGGAGGTCATAATATCGAGTTTATCGAACGCAGTGATAAATTCGTTGAACTTTTCCATTAACGATCTGAAGGTGTTCAAGAACGCCACAGTGGTTAATAATGTAATCTTGGATCGACAAGGTCACGTGATATATCCCTCTATATATAACTTGGGTTACTCTAACGTGACCTCTGTTTATTTCTATCAGGGCAACTATTTCTACGAGTGGAACTGTACTTTGTATGAAGATGGTACCGTAATTTACAGACTTAACTTCTCGTCCAGTATAACTAAAATTTACTCCTATAACGGTTCCCTATATGTTTTCCTCTCCAATGGATACTTATTGGATAATAAGCATCTAATCTATATAGGTAAATATTATAATTTTCTTGATAATCAATACGTGGTCATCAACAATACGGTCTACAGCCTTAACTTAGAAAAGTTAAGTCCTCAGTATAATTTTACTCCTATTTACTATTATGACGGGATCGTAATGGGCAATAATCTCTGTATGTTAGTGCCGAATAATATGACATTTGTTAGGGTTAGAGAAGTGGGTTTACCCCCTGAATCCATTTGGTTAATCAATGACAGCGGTATATTATATTATACTGATAAGTCCTCGGTGGAAGTTTTTAACCTTTCTAAGATGTTGTTTTATTCAGTACTACCTTACTATGTAGAATCTTATGGTAACTATACTGTATTATTTAGTCCCGTATATCAGCGCCTTAACCTAGAGCCCTCGGTAGTCCCCTTAAACCTTACAATCACATTATTTTATACTCCATTAGGTAATTATCGACTAACAATACACACTAATATTACATCATCATATACTACGATTGTACTCCCGGCAGGATATTATACAGTAACTTACGGAAATAGTAAGGTAGTGGTAAAACTGATAAATGGAAGTACCACCTTGCTTTTGACTGAGACTACGTACCATACTCCATGGGGGAGACCCCACAGAAGCTCAGACGCTTCCGCATTTGTATTAGCTTTAGCAGGAATAACCGTAATTATCATATTAATTTTGAGAAATATAATCAAAAGGTAATTATCACTCTAACAGCTATTAACTTAAAATACAAAGATTTAAATATGTGTATTTTAATTATATAATGTGATTAACTATGGAATTGGAAATAAGTAGGGTCAGATTACCTTCGGGAAAAGAAGTCGGTCTAGTAGAAGCCTTGAGTTTCTGTTATGACCTCTCGGATACTGATTTTCAAGTCCTTAAAGCACTACTAAATAGCGACGGGAAAAACGAAGATATGTTAGCTGAACAGCTGAAACTATCTAAGGCTTCCATAAATAGGAGCGTAAACAAGTTAGTATCTTTAGGTTTTGTCGAGAGGATGAAAGACTCTTCCTCTAAAGGAGGTAGACCTAGATACATTTACAAAGCAGTTCCCACAGAGAGATTAATGGAAAAGATCACAAATGATTTTAAGAGATGTGCTGAACTTTTCAGTAGTATTTTACCTAAGGAGTTAGAACGTTAAGAACAAATTAATTTATTCTCACATCCATTTTTACTTCTATGAAGAGTATTCTGATAACGGGTTTAGGTTTTTTGGCTACTAACGTAGCTTATTACCTTTCTCAGAACTACAAGGTGACAGTAACTTATAGGAATTTGAATCCCGTGAAAGAAGTATATGTTAAGACGTTAAGGGAAAAAAGCGTTGAAGTAATTCAGTTAGACGTATTGAAAGACATGGACAAGTTGAATAACGCTGTTAAAGAGCACGATCTCGTAGTTAACTTCATAGGAGAAATCAGCGGTAAACCTGAGGATTTGAGGCGATCTAATTATGAAGTCCCTACGAGAATAGCAGAAGTAGTTAGGCAATTTGGAAAGTTAATGATCCACACTAGTGCATCTACTTACGGTATTACGGGGTTTGTGAAAGTTGAAGAAAAGTTAGGAGATGGTCTGAAACCTCAGTCCGCCTTCGAGAAAACGAAGTTGGAGGGAGAACTTTCCGTATATAAGGTCCTAAGCGATAAGGTGTTTATATTTAGACCCACGCTGGTTTACGGTCGGTTTGCGGTCCACGTTCAATTTGTGACTATATATAAGTTAGTTAAAAGAGGGCTTCTTCCTGATATTAACATATCTTTTATGCCGATAAGTGCTAGATATATAGCTCAAGGAATTGGAGCTATAATTGAAGGTAAAAGTCCTTCCAAGAATTACTTTTATGTAACTGAATGCGAACCAATAAAGATCACGAGGTTATTCGAAATTTATGCTGAAGCATTAAATAGGAAGGTTTTGAAGATTAAAATCCCCACGTTTATCGCTAAGGCTGCTCTTCCCTCGGATGTAAGACAGTTACTAAAGTACTCCGGGACTATCTTTGACTGTTCTATATTTAGAGAAATTGTACCAAATTTACAGTTTGATAAACCTGAGCTTGTAGAGAACGCTAAGTTCTTGTCTGAACTTGATAGAGAGAGGAAGTTAATTCCAACGTGAATTAAGTAAAGTTTATATCTTGTTTCGAGATTATTATCATTGAAATGCCTCACATATACAGACATCAAATAGATAAAGACATGAGTTTAACATTTCAACCTAAGGGTGGTAATCCTACGTTGGCTCTCAATCTGGGAGGAATGTTCTTACACATTCCAGTGAAAGGAAAAATAGCACCCTATTTGTCGTACGCTAGTTCGAGTATAATGTTAGAACAAGGATTTAATTTTGAACATCATCAGTTCTTAGCGAGAGCTAAGGAAAGAAGAAAACAGCAGTTATGGGACTTTAACGTAACTTAAAGATTTTCATCAGCCCCGACGATCCACCTAAATAACGTTCAACGAACCTGAGGAACGCCTCCACGCTCCTCAGGTTAAGAGCCTCTATCAGCTCCCTGACAACGTTGACCATGATGGTGAAGATCGTGAGGTAACCCTGAAGCCTCTCTCTCCTCCAGAACGAAGAGTCCTCCAGTCCCAAGGCCTTCACGTCCCTGTGAAGCTTCTCGATCTCCCACCTCATCCTCCAAGCCTCCTCGATCTCCTCCTCGCTGAGTGAGAGATCGGTCGTGTAGAGGTATCTGACGTGTGTCCCGGAGTCACCTTTATATTCTTGGACTAGCAATTTTACCGTAATCACTTGGTCTCCCAGGGTCAAGCCGGCGTAGTAGACTCCGGGGGTATCTCACTCGGAGGTGTCCCTCCACCTCCTCGAGGGTCCCCCGGGCCGACTCGACCCTGAGCTTGGTTGGACTTGAGCTCAGACACCACGTTGTCCTTCACGAGCTTCTCTGACCAGTACCACGAGTCGAAGACTACCCTGGACACGCGGAAGTACCCCTTGAGCACGTCCAATATCTCCCTGGCCATCCCGATCTTGGTCTTGAACTCGTTGACCATCCCCAAGTCCAACATCTTCCTCACGGCGTAGGGGAAGGCTCCCACCATGAACGCCCTGCCCGTGGAGAGGTCCACTATGGCGACCGTGAGGAGCTGGACGCCCTTCTCGAACCTCCGGTGGGCGTGGCAGTAGATCCGGTAGTTCCCGTGGGGGCTCACGTCCTTTCCTCTGGAGTACTCCTTGTGGTCCACGGTGTCGTCTATGATGACGACAACCTCACCCTTCACCAGCCCCGACAGGACCTTCAAGTAGTCCCTCCACGCGTCTTCGAGTTCTCCCAACGCCTCCAGCAGGTTTGCGTAGTCCAACCCGAACGTCTCAGCAGCATTCTTCACGCTGGCCCTACCGCCTAGCAGGGTCATGAGGGCTAGTGCTAGTCCTACCCTCCTGCTCCTCTCGTTCCTCCTGATCACGCCCAGAACTTGGTTGACCGCCTTGACCAACCTCTCCTTAGCTAACTCGATTTGTCCTTTTCCGTTTGACATCTTTTCAGTATGAAGACGTCTAAAATTAAAAACTTCTCGCTAATACCGACTTCTTGGTATTACCTCCCTAAGATTCCCATAAATGCTGAAGAAAAGAAAGAAGGAATCGCTAATTTACCTAGGGCAGGGTCTAAAGGTACTAATCCTAAAGGAGCCAAAAGGCGTTGAATTCCTAAACCTTAAAATATTCTAAGTACTCTTCTGGAAGGCTACAACATGCGTCATACATAGGAAGATTAAATTCTTTCACAACCCTCGGTGATGGGTTGGCTATCCTTTGAACTAAACCTTTTTCTACCGAAACCTTGTCCAATTTATCTTTTATAGCATGAGGTCTCATACAACCCAAACTCACTCTGCCTTGCATTAATCTATTTCCCAACTCTATCATCTTTACCGTCTCTTCTACCTCAGGGACTCTAAATACCTGAGAAGGTGTACCCTTCGTGGGTATAAACACTAGGAAGTTAAGTAGATAAGGCTTAAAGGAGGAAGCTATCTTTATACTTTCAGCTACGTCATCGTTAGGTAGTCCAAGCATTATGTGAGGTACGATGTACCTAGGTCCGTAATCTATCAGCATCTCTAAGACTTTTAGATAATCTTCTCTGCTTCTCCCAGAGAGTCCTTTGGATTGGAAGGCTTTGGGAGAATAGGCGAACTCGTAGTCAACTATATCAACGGCATCTCTTAACTCTTCTATAGTGCTCTTGTCAAGGAGTCCAGGGTGGATGTTAAATATTATATCTGGGTTCTCCTTCTTTAACCTTTTCAGAACTGGTAAATAAGGTCTTATTTGTAGCTCTCCTTTTTTATTAAAACCCCCACTTATTAGAAAGCCTTTAACCCCTATCTCGTATCTCTTCTTAACGTATTTGTACATGGTTTCTGGAGTCATGGCCCCTTCCATGGAGCTTATGTACTTAGAAGTGCAGTAAAAACAATTGAGAGAGCAACTCCCCCCAGTTATGCTAAGGACGTTGAACTTCTTCAACGTGATGAAGCCGAGAACCACTTGTAATCCCTCAACGGTATATTATATAATTCTTTATCCAAGGGACTTTCATTATAATAAGGTCTATCACAAGAAGGACAACCGGAAGTAAGGAATGCTTCCTCACCATCTTTACCGGTGGATAGTTTATACCTCAAGGCTTGTATCCTTCGGTAGTACTCCAGCGAAGGTCTCTCCTTTTTTTCATATGGCGTCCCCTTTACTGGGGTAAAGGCGAAAAGGGCTACTTCAGCCCCAAGAGCGTAAAGCTCTTTCATAGTGTTAACCATCTCTTCCTCACTCTCTCCCAGACCTACTATGAGATGGACGTAAACATGTCTGCGACCGAATACGTCGACAGCATCCTTTATAAAATCCATGTACCGCTCGTAAGAATAAGGTTTCCTAACTTCTCTCCACATCGATTTAACTGTGTCTAAGCCGACGCCCAGATAATCAATCCCTATTTCTTTTAATTTAATTAAGTACTGTTTGTCTACGGGGGTTATTGTAACAGACTTGCGTTTAGAGTCTATTTTTGACATAATCTCGATAACCTCGTCTTCGAACTTCTCCTTAATCACCGTTTGTAAACAAACTCTAGCAAAGCTATTTAGCAAGTCTTTAATCTCTTCCAGTTCCATTGGATACCACTTTACCCTAGAAAGGTAAGTCTTGTCAGCATTGCTTAACATTGACTGAGTGCAGAATTTACATGAGGCATTACACCCACCGCTCTGAAGTAAGTATGCAGTGTTGCTTAGTTTAATGCCTTTCTTTATGAAGTAATAAGTCCCAGCTGAGACCAGTACTTTCATGCAAACATCCTCCTCCTGATCTCTTTTGCATCTTCATCACTTAGGTCGAATCTTAGGACTTCGGCTATTTCGTCAATATGTTTTTTGTTTGCCGATTTAGGTATCGGGATGGCGTTTTTCTTCAAATATGCTAACGCTATTTGAGCCACGGTTTTTCCGTATTTCTGTGCTATGTCAGACAATATGGTCTCAGTTGCTATTCGCCCTTGACCCAGTGGAGAATAAGCTATTATCATGATCCCGTTCTTTTTAGCGAATGGTATTATGTCTCTTTCTGGGGAGAGGTCGTATATGCTATATTCTATTTCGTCGGCAACTATCTCGTATTTCCTAGTTAACGTTATAGCCTCCTTTAGTAAGTTTAGGTCGAAATTACTTACTCCTATACACCTAACTATTCCCTTATCAACTAACTCTTCCATTGCGGCGAGTGTTTCTGAGAGCTTAATTGAAGGGTTAGGCCAATGGATGAGGTATAGATCGATGTATTTAGTGTTCAGACGTTTAAGGCTATTGGTAGCGGACTTGATTACGTCGTCGTACTTCAAGTGGTTGTTCCAGACTTTAGTTATTATGAAAACGTCGTCCCTTTGAAAGCGTAAAACTGCCTTCCCTACTAGTTCCTCGGTATGTCCCCCTCCGTACATCTCTGCAGTATCGATGACATTAATTCCCTTTGATATAGCGTAGGAGATAGCTTCGATGTATTTATCGTCGTTTGAGTAATCGGCCGTCCAGAAGCCTCCTCCCATCTTCCATGTACCTAGACCAATTTCACTGACCTTCTTATCACATAATTCCGTCAAAAGTTCTCACCAATTCCCATATTGACTCTAGATATGAGGGATGAGGAAACTGAAAGTCTAGGAGAGAACTTATACTTATTCCGAATTTCATCGCAATCCCTATAATTGTTATGATTTCTTCGGCTCTCTCAGAAAACACTACGGCACCGACTATCTTTCCTCCTTCCTCACAAATCTTCAAGAACCCCTCTGTTTCTTTCTCAGCTATAGCCCTAGGTAATGTGACCATGTCAATTTTCTTACAATTTCCAGTTGTTTTGCCGATATATGCTATTTGAGGCATTGTGTATATTACTTTAGGTACAACTGATCCGTCATATGCTTTCCTTTTGCCTACTGAGTTCAGTGCAGCGGTTACCCCCTTGTGAATCGCTTCATGTGCGGTAAATGATCCGGTGACGTCTCCCGCAGCATAAACGTTTTTGAGAGAGGTCTCCATATATTCGTTTACCAAAAGCCATTTATCGCTCCTCAATTCTTCAAATCCCTCTAAATTGGGTTTTCTGCCGAAACTCAGAAGAACGAAGTCTCCTTCTATCTTTTCCCCCTTAGATGTGATCACCTCGTTTCCCTCAATTTTAGCCTCTACTCCCATGTGGAGTTTAAACCCCAGTTTCGAGAAGTAACTAGTTATACTTTTCCTTAAGTCTGGGTCATGTTTAGGGAGAAGTAAATCCTCTCTTTCTACTATGTGGACTTCCTTTCCTATCATTCTAAGGAGCCATCCGTATTCTACTCCTCCTACTCCTCCCCCGACTATTACAACTCTGTTGAAATCTTTATCTAGATATGGAAGGTCGTCTGAAGCTAACGCTCCAGAGGGCTTTTTAGTCCCGGTAGCTATCATTACCTTTTCTGAGTTAAGAGTTTGTCCGTTAACCTCGATTTTCCCCCCTTTTAACGACGCCTTTCCATGTATAACGTCAATATCGTGGCTTTCTAATGCGTATTCCATGCCTTTTGAGATTCGGTTTATTGCGTCCTTAGCAAGTTTAGTGAGTTCTAAGTAGCTGAAGTTCAAAGTTTTTCCTATTCTACCTAGAGAATAAGCTAGAGCCATAGGGTGGAGCATCGCTTTAGACGGAATACAGCCGAACAATACACAAGTCCCACCCAACTTGTCCCTCTCTTCAACCACTGTTACTTTCTCCCCTAAAGAAGCAGCTGTTAGAGCTGCGTAGAATCCAGCTGGTCCTGAACCTACTATCGTTATCATAGATTAATTATACTGCTTACACCTAAAATAACTTGTATGAGATTGGTCATAGAGGGTGGAAATTCTGGAGACAGACAAATGGCTTTGGACGAGACGATGTTAATACTTCTAGATAGGAATATTATTCCTGAGACCCTTAGGCTTTGGAATTTTTCTCCCACAACATTATCCATAGGGAGGTTTTTAGCGGTTAGAGATTGGGTTAACGAAGACCTCCTCAGAAGATATTCGATACCTTTGGTGAGGCGGTTCACCGGAGGAGGTCCTGCACTACATGACGAAAAGGGGGAGATAACGTGGACGGTCGTACTCAAAATGAACGATATGATGAAAGCTTATAAAATAGTTGCTGACGGTCTCATCTCAGCTATTAAAGAGTTCGGTTTGAAAGGAGAGTTTACGCCGATAAACGACGTGGTGATAGAGGGAAAAAAGGTTGTAGGTATGGCTGGTGCCCTGAAGAAGAGTGCTGTAGTTGTTCACGGGACTTTCATGTTTGATACTAACCTCGAGTTAATGGATGTGATAAAAGTCCCTAAAGTGAAAGAAGTTGATAGGGGAAAGCCTAAAACAAGAGTAACTACTATATCTGCTATTTTAGGCGAAAAGATAAGTAGGGAAAAAGCTCTGAATGCCTTGATTAAAGGATTCTCCGAGGTGTTTAAACTAGAGGAAGGGGAACTAACTGAGATCGAATATGAAATATCAAATCAGCTGACGTGGAAGTATACTAATCCCAACTGGACTTATGTTAGGTGAGAAGATGTGTGAGGTCTCCTTTAGGTCTAGGCAAGGTAAAACTGTAATTGTGAGAGTTTACGGTGATAAGGTGGAGATAACTGGGGATTTCTTCACTTCAGAGGAGGAGTTAGAAAAACTGGAGAAATGTTTATCGAGAGGAGAGAAAAACTGTAAGGCGGTTATCTTAGGCGTTGAAATAAGTGAGTTATATAGTGCCATAGAGGAGTGTAGGAGAACTTCATCTTAATTAGTAGGCACAGTGTTAGAATAATTCCTACATAACTTTATAACTCGTAGATTTAGATATATCTAAGTATGTCAACCTACGATCTTAAATATGCTTATAGGGCTTTAGTAACTCTGGCACCGCTAGCTGTAGCTGTTTTGTATACTGAGGGGATGTTAATTCCAGCATTGCCTTCAATTGCAAGTGAGTTTGGGGTTTCCTCTGCTACCGTTAGTTGGGTATTGTCTATATATCTGTTAACTGGTACGGTGATGAATCCTATAGCGGGTAAACTGGGTGACATATTTGGTAAGAAGAGGGTATTGGAGATAGTAATATGGATTTACGCACTTGGAGTGACGCTAACGGGTTTTTCGCCTAATTTTACGGCTCTCTTGATTTTCAGAGCAATTCAAGGTTTAGGTTTAGCCATGTTCCCCTTGGCATTCAGCCTTATTAGAGAGGAATTCCCTCCTAATCTCGTTCCTAAAGCACAAGGCTTGGTAAGCGCTATGTTCGGCATAGGAAGTGCCATAGCCTTACCGTTAGGAGGTTACATAGCGCAGAACTTTGGTTGGCAGTATACATATCATACGGTTATCCCAGTAGTAATAACATTAGCTCTCTTAATTCATTTCTTCATCAGGGAATCTAAAGTGAGGCTAGAAGCTAGGATAGACTATTTAGGAGTAATTCTGTTAGGATCAGCTTTGGGAACGTTGATATTTGGACTAACCGAAGCTCCGAATTACGGATGGACTTCATTAGAAACACTAGGTTCAGTCATTACATCTCTAGTTCTATTCACGGCATTCTTTTATGAAGAAAAGGTTTCATTATCTCCGCTAATGCCATTAAGTCTAATGAAGAGGAGAAACGTTTTAGTCGCCAATATAGCTGCTATAGTAGCTGGTTTTGCCTTATTTATGGCTTATCAAACACTCACGTATTTACTAGAAGAACCCAAGCCTGAGGGTTTTGACTTAGATATTCTGTCTACTGGATTATGGCTACTTCCTTTAGCCTTAATTCAGATGGTAGGTAGTGTATCTGCTGGTCGGTTTATATCTAAGAAAGGCCCGAGGCCAGTCTTGATATTTGGTTCTTTCTTGCTCATTCCTTCTTACTTAATCCTTTCGTTAATTATAGGGAAGAGTGGATTGGAGACTATAATACTATTTGCTTCAATCTCCAACTTGGCTGCTGCCCTCCTGAACGTGTCCCTGATTAACATTCTTGTCTTCTCAGTGGAGAGACAATACTTGGGTATAGCGACCTCTTTAAACACGGTGTTCAGGCTTTTGGGCGGGGCTGTGGGACCTGCTGTAGCTGGAGCTATAATGGGGACTTATGAAACAAGTATAGTTTATCCAATCGTGATAAATGGTCAAATAAGTTACATGCCGGTAATGATTCCGTCTGATTTCAGCTTCTCTCTAAATTATTTAATAGCAATGGGCATAGCTATAATGATGAGTGCCCTATCTTTAACGTCTAGGAATATACAATTAGGACAAAGAGCTACAAAAGAAGCAATAAAAGAGTAAAAGCCAAAATGGTTTTTGAATATTATCTCAGCCTTTAACCTTTTTAACTTGTTCCATCGCCCACATCATCGGACAATATCCACCGCACATAGTACAAGCTTTTACCTTAGGTTTTCCGAACTGTGTATATACTCTATAAGCGTTATCTGGATCTATGGCTGAGATATCATTTTGTCCCATTCTAACCTACCTCTGTACGTACTTACCTTGTCGTCCCACTTTCTAGCTTTTTTACCGAGTTTTACGATATCACCCACATGAGCTGCTATTCTATAAGCTATTGCACCCTCTTCGACTTGTTTGACCGTAGGTAGGCTTAAATGTTCTGCAGGAGTTAAGTAACATAATAGATCAGCGCCAGCAGAGGCAGCAAGACCAGCACCTATAGCTGATGCAATATGATCATAAGGAGCTGCTACGTCTGTAGGTAAGGGTCCCAATACATAATACGGTACTCCACCTGTCAGCTTCTTCATTAGCTTTACATCCCATACGACTTCGTTAAGCGGTATATGTCCAGGTCCTTCAACCATGACTTGGACACCTTTACTTATTGCGTCTTTTACCAGTCTACTTGTTTCTATTAGCTCACTTACTTGAAACTCGTCATGTGCATCTGCTGTAGCCCCAGGCCTTAGCGCATCTCCTAACGAAATCGTAGCGTCATATTCCTTAAACATCTCAAGTATATAATTCCAATTTATTCTATAAGGATTTTCAGAATCATTATGTATCATCCATCCGGCTATCATATCACCCCCTCTCGAGACTATCGGTATCATTCTTCTACTCTTTAGGGCTCTAATAGCGAGGTCTTTCGTAATGCCAGCGTGTATGGTCATGAATGCTACTCCATCTCTCAGTTGCTTTTCGACAGTATTCAATAGGTCGTCTTCCGTGAAATAAGCTCCTCCAGACCTCTTCTTGAACGACTCTATGAATACTTGGTAAATCGGAACGGTTCCTACGGGGATTTCGCTGTGCTGGATAATTGTCCTCCTGATCTCGTCCATATCTCCGCCAGTCGATAAATCCATAAGTGTGTCCCCCAATTTGTTAGCTATTTTTACCTTCTCTAACTCCATTTCCACACTTACTACTTCACTGGAAGTACCTATGTTTACATTGATCTTTGTTGTAATACCCTTACCTACAGCTATTAACCTCTTGCTTGGTTTTTTCACGTTTCTTATCAATATTATCTTTCCATCGGCAATTCTTCTTCTTACCTTTTCTGGAGAGATTAGTTCTAACTTTGATATGGCTTTCATCTCGTCTGTGATATTACCTCTCTTTGCTTCTTCGATTATCGACATAAGTATGAATTGGAATAATTAACTTATAAATATTATTATATTCTAAAACAAATAAATATATAGATTAAATAAAAAATCTATTAGAAAGCTTAAAATTTTATTAGTAATCAAGTTTTTCCTAACCTAATTCCCACTCTTTCTTGTTAAAATTCTCGGTTAGAAATTCCTTAATTTTACCAAATACTAGAGGCATAAGGATTATCAATTTATCGGAGAATAGAGTATACCTCTTTACCTTTAGAACGACAATATAACCGATTCTCCCCTTCCTCAAGACAAATACTGAAATAAATGCCCTTACTTTCAACTTTCCTATTAGGAGTAAGGATTCTAAGTCTGCCCTATAAGGAGATATTCTGGCTGTTCCCTTTCTGAGTCTTATAATGGTCGAATCACTGTTGTGATATTCGATATCGTCCCAACTGGCCAATAAGTTAGAGGCGTAGGATGACCAACTAAGATAAATCTTCTCATTTAGATTCGCAAAATACCCCCAAGAAAGCGGTATCATAGATGCTAACAAAGTGTATTTTATGATACTATGCTCCATCAGTAAAGAGAGCAATAAGTAAACAATTGTGAGGATTATGTACTTTCTCTCGTTCAATAGATACGTTAACAAGACACCGAGGAAGTAGTTCATAGGGATCAATAATAGAATTGAGTACTCAAACAGCTTCTCGGTTACTACTAAAATGGTAACAAATGACACAATTAAGAACGTTAATAGATAGAAAATTTTTCCTCTCAGTTTCTTATATTTTTCTACTATTTCTTTAGCGTCTTCATATATTGGTTTTAAGTTCTTTATCGATTCAGTGAATTCACGTTTACTTAACGATATGTCCTTATCTGAGATTATATTCCACGGGATTTCCATGAATACTAGTTATTTTTGTTAACACTTATATAAAACATTAAGGCAAATAGGTTATTTGACTCTTTATAACATTGAAGATATTATTTGTAAACTCTTCTTATCTAATACACTCAGATCAATCTAGAACGCATCATCGCTAGTATCTATAATGAAAATCTTTCCGTCGACTCTTATCAGGCTCCCCCTTCCTCTTGTCCTAATTTCAGTGTCTCCCCGGTCTGTACTCATGGTCCAAACGAATTCATCTCCAGTAGTGGTTATTTTTTGATTCTCATAATCTTAGGTATAAAGTATTTCTTTTCTAGACAAGTTCTCACCTTCTCATACCCTTTGCCTCCTACTGTAGTAAATAGTTTCCCTTCTTTCGTCTTAATCAAGAGAAAATCAGGATTTGAAAGCGGGAAAGGCTTATACATTTCGACTTCGTATAAGACACCGTTTACCTTTACTCTTCTCTCCTCTAGGAACTCTATATCCTTTACAGGCTCTAACGCGTTTATGTAATCTGAAAATGATGGGGAAGAACTTTTTACCTTTTGAACTCCATGGAAATACTTCAGTTGATTTTCGAATATAGAGTACAATTCAGCTCTCTTTTTTATGAGCGTGTTTAGGTCGCCTTCTTCTACTATCTTGCCGTTCTTCAAAACTATAATTCTATCAGCATATAGTAGCGTGGAAGCTCTATGGGCTATAATTATAACTGTGTTGTCCTTAAATTCACTCATTATCTTCTCCATTATCATTGCTTCTGTTAAGCTGTCAACTGAGGCAGTTGCTTCGTCTAGAATCACTACTTTAGGATGTTTAAGAAAAAGTCTCGCCATTTCGATCATTTGTTTTTGTCCACTAGATATCTTGTTCCCCCTTTCTCCTAAGTGGGTGTCGTAGGCGAAAGGTAACTCCATAACGAAATCATGAGCTCCGCTAGCCATAGCTGCAGCTATAATTTCCCAAGGTTTTGCATCAGTTTTACCGTACTTTATGTTATACGCTACAGTACCGTAAAATATTGTAGGTTCAGCTCTTATAAGTCCTATTTGACGTCTGTAGTTTTTTAACTCTAAGTGCTCTAATGGAACTCCGTCTATTAGGATCTCACCCTCTGTGGGATCATAGAGCCTAAGGAGGAGTTTAATAATTGTTGATTTCCCAGAACCACTTCTCCCTACTATAGCCACTTTTTCTCCTTTATTTATTGAGAAGGATAAATTTTCTATTACTTTTTTAGTACCCTCATAGGAGAAGCTAACGTTCCTGAATTCAAAACTTCCTTTTATATATATGTTTACGGGGTTTTCAGGCTCCTTAATTTCGCTCTTAGTGTTGAGAACTTCCACTATTCTCTCCATGGAAGTTAGTGATTGTTGTGTAAACGGTATCACAGCCGTTATAAGGTTTTGTACAGGTTGATAGAACATTGAAGTGTAAGTGACAAAGGCTACTAACGTACCTAACTCTAAAGTATGGTTTAGGACTGACAGACCTCCTAAGTACCATATCATTACCGTTACAAGGGATATCGTAATTGAAATTATAGGGAACCACCTCAAATTTGTCTTTATAACTCTTAACTGAGCGTCTATTACTTCTCTGCTGAGTCCTGAGAGTCTCGATATCTCGAAGTCCTCTGATGTGTAAGACTTTATTGTGTCTATGTTAGGTATTGTATCTGTTAATTGAGACGATATATCGGCTGTTCTCCTCCAAAGTTTATGATACGCAATTTTAGATGCTTTTCTATAACCGATAGTCCCGAATATTATTACCGGCAAAGGTATTAAGGCATAAATTCCCAAGGACGGTAATACAAGAAAGAGCGCAACTCCCACTCCGATAATAGTGCCTACGTTCGTTACTATAGAAGGAATTCCCCAAGTTACGAACCACAGAGTGTTATTTATATCCGTTGTCAGCCTTGACAATATCCTCCCTGAGTTGTACTTGTCTATAAAGTTTGAGGACATTCCTAGAACGTGTTTATAGAGTCTTAACCTCAAGTCGTTTATTATCCTCTGCCCGTTCATATTTAACAAAAGGCTTTGTAATGCAGAAAAGAGAATATTAGCTAAGTTTACTAATGTAAGGAATAAAATAAGTAGAGGGAAAAGCTTCGGGTTATTCTCCTCAAATACGTTGTTTATAAGAAGTTTTAATAGATAGGGTGGGATCAAAGTTATTACAACTAGAAATGAAGAAACAGTTACACCTCCTAATATACGCCATTTATAAGGTGACAACAAGGATCTTAGAAAGTCCCTTACTTTAACGTCTTTTCCCTTCTCTGGATGTAGTTTTACCTCCTTACTTTTCAGTATTTCATACAACTTTAGCATTTCTTCCTTCTTTCTATTGGTAAACTCGCAGAGTGTTATCCTCTCTCCTGCGTAGTCAATCTCTATATAATTATAACCGAAACCCTCAACTAATTTTACATCCCTTATCTTATCGAGGTTATAAGTTATGCCGTCTACGGTCACATTTTCCTCATCTATTAGTATTTTTACACTAGAGAACTTTCCATCCTTTAGATCAGCAGTAAATTCTATCAAGCCTAATAGACATAATATTTTTAGCTTATACTATTTTTCCTACTCATTCGAATTTCTTCAAGTGTTGAAATTCATTCCTCATTATTATCTCACGCACTATAGCTTTAGTCTCTTCGACCAGTCTTGGGTCAAAACTCAATTTTTTATTAAAGGTAGACGTGCATACCTCCTTTAAGTATTGGTCCCTTATGTCTCCCAATTCCCTACTTATGTCCTTTAGAGGTTTAGGGTCTTCCCCGACACTTTCCGTAAGGTAGTATAGGATTCTAACTTTCTTCCTGAACTCATGGAAGTCTTCTATTAGAATGTGGTTATATATTTCACGTATCTTTTCAAAAACTACTAGCCTACTACCGTATATTTTAGGCAAGTAACAACTAGAAATTTTAGGTAGTATTTTTGTTACTTTTAATGCTAGCAGTTTTCTGTTTATCGGAATACAACCTGATACATCGGCATCTCTTATTCTTCCTAGAATTCTTACGGCTTCTTTAGAGTAGTATATGCAATCCGAGTTATGGTAAAGCCTGCTTAATGTTAAGGATAATGTCAGGTATTTTCTCAAGTAAACTCTGGTATCATGGACTGATTCAGGTGAGGGGTTGAATCTCAGTGCTTTTCTCAAATTATTATTAGCGTAAAACTCTGGTCTCTCTTCAGGTTTCATTTCAGTACTTCCCTCACGTATTTGATGATTTCTTTGTGGGCTTCCTCGTAGTTTCTGTTAGTTTTAACCACTTTCAGTCCGTAAGTTTTTGAGATCTCAAGAAGATATTTTTGGAAAGTCTTAACATGGGTGCGGAAGGATGTGTATAAGTCCTTATTAATGCATAGGTCTATGGAGGATGTTAAGGGGTCTATCTTACCGTTTTTCATTATAACTCTCCTACTGATAGTACTTACTGGGGCTACAAGTGAAATAGCTAGGTCGGGTTTTATTGCAAACGACAATACGTCATTGATCCAATTCCTATCGAGCCCTCTTGTTAAACCCCATGCCATGAGGGTATAAACGTAACCGTCAGCCAGTACAACAAAGCCAGAATTAAGGGCTTCCTTAACGGTGTATTCTATCTGGTCTGCAAGGTCTGTAGCATAAGCAAGGAATAAAGTTATCCTCTGAAAAACGAGGTCTCTCTTAATCGTGCTTAACTTAGTCCCTAACAGCTGGCTCGACTGTAGTCCTATAGTAGTTACTCCGTAACCTTCTTCCTCGAGGTACTTTTTAATACCTTGTAGATGTGAACTCCTACCGGAGCCTTCTACACCCTCTACAGCTATTAAGATTCCTCTTTCCATAAGATCTCACTCACTTTTTCTCTTATTTCTATCTGAATCGATTTAGGATCCCTTTGACCGTCGATTACATAGAAATTCTCTATGGGGGCTAATTTGTCGTATACCGAGAGAACAGCACCCTGATATTTAAGAAATCCCTCCTCAGGTTTCAAATCTGGGAAAATGTCGGCTCCTGCCTCGTTCGGTTTTATTTTTCTTCTATTTTCTTTTAACCTTCTCAAAGCCTCTTCAGCTGTAACTCTTATGAAAAAGACTATATCTGGTTTGATCGCGAATGAGTAAAGTTTAGCTACCCAATCTATGCTCAGCCCTCTTACGGAGTCCCTAGCATAAGCGGTGTAAATGTATCTGTCAGAAATTACTACGTAACCAGCTTTATACATAGGCAAAATGTATTTCTCGTATCTATCCGCGAAGTCTGTAGCATGTATTAAGCTGTAAGTTAAAGGAGTAAGCAAGTTCTTCTTTTTAGCTTCCTTTATACTCTCGTGTAACCACTCTGAAGAGTTCCATTCTGTGAGGTAGACCGGAACTCCCTTAGCTTCTAACCAGTCTCTAAGTAGTTTGGCTTGGCTCGACTTACCTGAGCCGTCTATCCCCTCAAATGCTATTATATGCCCTACCATTTTCTCACTCCTAACTCATAAGCCTCATGAAGTTCTTTCACTTTCTTTGCCTTTACGAGGATTGTGTCCTTATCTATTAACTTCTTCACCTTGTTATAGTACTTTTTCTTGAACTTCTTTGCTAAAGCACATAAGGTAGTAATAACGTTAATTTCGTCCGCAGTATATCCAGGTGTAGTGATCTCCCTAAAAACCTTATAACATGCCATGTAGGGATCCAAGAAGTTAGAGGCCTTCATGAGTTGTAAGAGGTAAAAAGCTGTACTTACAGCTACGTCTTTTGTTTCCTTAAGTGCTTCTCTATATGAGTCTACGAACGGTTCTACGTTGAAGTTGTAAGATACTCCTTCTACCCAAAATTCCCTTAGCTTGTCGACATTTTCTATTTCCGAGTCCATTAGAATCCCCTCACGTAGTCCGAAGGCTGAAATCATCACTTTATCTTTCCCCATTATTTCCATGAGCTCTTTAATGACGATTGCAGCTGAGTGAATAGTTAAAGCTCTTTCTTTATCAATTCCCGGTAGTTGTGATCTCTCGCTTATACTCATTGATGGAAGGATCTTAGCATATTTCGCAATTCTTTCATAACTAACAGAGTAACCGTGAATTTGATCCAGTTTTTCTCCTTCAAGTTTTAAATCCATTTTAGCAATGGCCCTCAGATTTCCACCGCTACCAACAAGTATCCCCTTTGATGAGGGCAGGGAAGCTAAGGCAATCCTCACTTCCTTTTTTATTTCCTCGGGGTTTTTGTCCATCATTCTCAGTCCTCCCAAGGGGAACTGGTATACGTCCCTTATCTTTCTCTGAGATACATAGGCTATTTCTAAGGATCCACCCCCTAAATCGAAGATTATTCCATCCTCTATTGGTAAAGTGTTGATTACGGCTAAAGCTGAATACTTACCTTCTTCCTCTCCTGACAGTACGGTTATTGGAAATCCGATAATACTAGATAGCCTGTTTGAGACCTCCGTTCCGTTACTGGCGTAACGAAAGGCACTAGTCCCCAAGATTTTAGCTTCTTTTATCCCTTTTCTATCTAGGAATTCCTTAAATTTACGTAAGGTAATTTCAGCTCTCTTTACGTTCTCCTCGGGTATGGGTTTTCCTTCGCTTACACTTAATCCTAACCTTACGTAATCCTTCAGCGAGGCTGTGAGCCTAAAGGAAAGGTTAGGGAATATAGAATAAAGAGAAAGCCTAAAAGAGTTGTATCCAGCGTCTATCACTGCCTTATAATTCATAGTCTCTTCATTAATTTCTGTGTTAGGAGTATAGTAAGTTTTCCTTTGAAGCTGGCCGGATCTACCTCTACAACTGCTACTCCACCTTTCTTCAGTTCAACTTCACCGCCCGTAACACTCTTTATAAATGTAGACAAGTGGGGCTCGTGCCCTACTAACATAATTACTTGTTCCGCTTGAGAGGAGTTTGTTTCCTTCAACTTTTCAATGATCGTGCTTACATCTTGGTCTGGTTCTAATTCTTTAATCGTCTCTATTTTTAAGTCCTCGTCAAGTTCCTCAAGAATGACTTCTGCTGATTGATAAGCCCTTATATACGGACTTGAAAACACTTTATCTATTTTGTAACCCATAATGTCTATGAAATTAGCGACTCTTCTCATCTGTTTTATTCCCTTTTTAATCAACTTTCTATCCTTATCTGGTAAGTTTTCTACCTTCGGTTCGGCTTCTCCGTGTCTTACAATTATTAGATGTAACATATGCGGTTTACTCCACATAGGTTAATAAGTATTTAAACATCAGGAATATATAACACTATATAGGCTATGCCGTGATACATAATTTAGGTAACGAGGAAAATTTAGACCGAAAGATATTTACTATTATCCCTTCCGTCAAAATTTTGAAATATAAACTAAATAAGACCGAGAGGAGATAGGTACAAAAAATCAGTGAAAGTATGGATAAGCCACATCGTACTTTCTCCTTCTTAAGCTATTATAGACCTCTGGAAATTCGTTTCTCAAGTATTCCTCAGGTAGTTTACTCAGATCGTATAAAGGTATATTTACCTCCTCTCCCTTTTTTTGAGTCCTTGAAATTCCTAACATTTCCTGATCAACTTATATTTGCTTTGAAATATTTAAAAAGTAATCCGCAAAGTTCAAGTCAGTATTAACATGATATCTAATGTTTTATATTATTCAATTATTTACAGTAAAGTTCGAAAGTTATTGTAAATAATAAAAAATGTTATTATAAATGATAAATGTGAACAATTCGACAAGTTTCAATTTTGGCTAGATAAAATGAGCTATTTTCTTGAAACTGAGATAGAAACCTAACCACAATAATAAAGTAATAACACCACCTATGAGTATTAATTCCCTATTAATCCTAATGTAACCTTGCTCGTTAAACATTTCACCAACTAAAAGTGAGGAAATAGAGAAGGACAAACTTAATGATAGTAGAGATATTCTCATATAAATAGGGATATTACTAAACCATTTAAAAACAGAGCTATACAATTGTATACTAGGACATTAGTGTTAATGTTACCTTAAAAACGTCGTTTTCCTTAGCGATATTAACCATACATTTAAACTTTTTTGCTAACGGTATTATATCCCTTTGAACAACGGTTATATCGTCTGTTATTACGGTCAATTCATCCCCTCTATTCATCTTCCTAAGCTTGTTATACACTATCAAATGTGGAACTGAACAGCATAGTCCTATTAAGTTCACCTCTGATTTCATCTTTATCAGTTATTTCGAAATATGAAATTAAAAGTTAATTAACCTAAATATTATAATTATAGTTCATGGAGCTACAATTTAATCGTGCTGACAAATTGCTAGATGTAGAGAAATTTTCAAGGCTTTATATGCTTAAGAATATCAGGAAATTAGACTGGGGCTATGAAGGAGAGCTATCTCTTACCCGTTTTTTAAATTTTAAGTGTTTGATATACGTGAAGGGTAATGAGTTAAATATAGTTGAAAAGAACGGGAAGTTCACTATCGTGGTATTAGTAAGTCAAAATAAAGTGAACGTAGATATACGCACATCCAATGTTCTAATTAGAGAAACTCTTAAACTGAGGTTAGAAAAGAATTTTGAGAAATATAAGGATATTGTTAAGGTAGTCAAGGACGAGAAGCCAAGCAAGAGTAAGAGGGTCGTATTTATGAAAAGCGTAGGCGATTATATTCTCGACTTAAGAGGTTTAGTGTGCCCCGTTCCGGAAATAGAGGTGAAGAAAAAACTGATGGAACTGAGGATTGGGGAAAGCCTGGAGGTACTAGTAGACAACCCTGCTGCGGTAGAAATAACTTTTCCTGAAGTTGCCAAGTTATTCCGCTGTAGGTATGAAGTGTTCAATATGGGTGATTACGTTTCCTTCGTGTTTTACAAACTTTCGGCGACTCCGACTAGAACAGAATATGT
The DNA here is from genome assembly GCF_037389975.1 of Stygiolobus sp. CP859M. NCBI lineage: Archaea > Thermoproteati > Thermoproteota > Thermoprotei > Sulfolobales > Sulfolobaceae > Stygiolobus > Stygiolobus sp. CP859M. The sequence goes on from NZ_JBBHKS010000005.1 coordinate 62,483, forward strand.
TGAAGCAATTGAGAACAAAGACTTAAAGAAAATTAAGGAATATTTCAGAGAGGGAGAGTTTAGAGCTTTCCTATATTTTTACTTCAGTAAAATTGAGAAAAGTATTACGTCTAATGGTATAAGAAGGGATCAACTAAAAAAGGACGTGCTCGGTTTAATTACGGCTGCCCCAATAGGAAGGGGATGGCTACTAACTGCCCTTGTTGATAAAGACGGATTGATTGCCTTAAGGCTCGATACAGACGAAGGAGTATACTTTGATGAAGAAGCTTTAGCCAGGCTCCCGAAAGAAGGTATGGTAAATATATTTTATTTATCTCACAATAATTAGAAATTAGATTTATAAATAAGAAAATTTTTAAAAAACTCACGCTAAAAGTTTTTTATGTTAAAGAAAGACGAATGCGGCTGTGTTGTAGAAAGGAAGTTTGCGTCAGACTACTTAGTTAAAAGATTATATAATTCTAGTAAGGGAAAAGAGATCTGCAATGTCAAGATTGACAGCTCACGATGGTTCAAGCTCTACCGTAATTCTGAGGGAATAATAACTTACAAATCCTCAGAATGCCCTATAGTAGTTATCTGTTTAGAAGCACTTTGTGAAGCTTACGAAGACAACAAAAAGTTCTTGTCTTATGAAAAAGCTATAGAAAAGCTCAGGAGCATAAAGGGATTTCAAATTAACCAAATCTCTGACGTAATTGCAAAGGAGTTCTCGGAGTGTTTAAAGATATGACCAAGAATGTAGCTTATATCGTAGAGTCTAACTTAGGTTCTTACATACTGGGCAACATGATAGTGCCCCAACTGGAAGAAGACAGACATGGTGTGAACGTTGTTGGGATGTTTTTCATTCATGATAATGTTTACCTTTTGATGGAAGGGAACCCTCTGGCTGAAAGACTAGAGAAACTAAGCAAGGAGAAGGGGATTTATCTTCAAGTATGTGATCAGTGCGTTTATATGAGGAACTTAGCTGATAAAATCATCAAAGTTGCAAAGATAGGCTGCTTCCCGGACTTCTATAAAGCGGTCGTCCACAAAGTTGATCTGATTATAACTATTTAACTTTTTTTCGTAAATTTTTTAAATGATGTATAAAGGGTTTATAAATCAATAATTCTTTTATTTTTTAGTAACGAGGAATACATGATAAGATATGTCCTATAAAATATGGTTGTTAGCTGGATTCTTGATAATTATATTGATTGGTGTAGGTGCAGCCTATATAATGATGAAAAGTTCGACAAGTTCATCACCATCATCTGTCTCAACTCCAGTGGTCTCTACGTCGACAAGCTCCTCATCGACAGCTAATAACAACTTCTACTTCTTGGTCTTTACGCAAAAGGGACTCTCACAAGTGATCAACCCGTTCTCGACGTCTGCCCAGTTCTTAGGATTCCAGCATGTAGTTAACATATCCGTTAACTTACCACAACAAGTCTATTATTGGGTAGAGGTTCCAGCTATGCAAATGTTCGACGGCAAGTATATATTTGCACCCGTAAATAACGGGTCAGTATATGTTGTAGACTCATCTACCATGAAAGCCGTCAAAAATTTCTCGGTAGGAAATAAGATAGGATTTATAGGAGTGGCTATATCTCCTAACGGTCAGTATGCTGCAATAGCTGATGGTCCTTCTGGAGTTGTTGAAGTTATAAACTTAAGCAATTTACAAGTAGTATGGAAAGACCAATTCTTATCCCCAACCGGTAGAACATATTATCCATGTGATGTGAGGTGGGCTCCCAACGGGCAATATTTGATAGTACCTATGAAATTCAACAATAGTGTCGACACAATAAATGCAATGACCGGTAAAGTGATGAATGTGCTAACTACATCCCCTGGGTCTCAACCTTATATGGTAAGTCCAAATATGCAGGGCACAATGGTAGCCGTAGAATTCGCTGGAAATAACTCAGTAGGTTTCTATTCCTTACCTAACTTACAATATATGGGAATGGTAGCAATGCCTAGCGGTGTAACCCCTCAGAGGGGAACGTTCACTCCGGATGGTAAGTATTATTTAGAGGCGCCAATTAATAAAAACGAAGTTGTGGTCATATCCACTTCGTCTTTCAGTATCGTTAATACCATATCCCTACCTAGCATATCTCCTCAAGGTTTAGCTGATATTGGTATTACTCCCGGAGGGAGTTATGCTTATGTCGTAATTCACGGCTCTGTGAGTAGCGGAGGCATGATCGTCTTGATAAGCTTGAACACTATGAGCATAGCTTATGAAGTCCCGTTGACTACTGCTCCAGCATTTGTATTGCCCATAAGTGAATCTACTGGAGGCTATTTAGTAGATAACGTGATGTTGCCACCTATTACGGGTCTTCACTGTTGAGGGATGTACAGTGTCGCTAAAAATAAATCCTTTTTTCTACGTCTTTATATTTTTCAACTCCACAGTATTCCTGCCCATAGTAGTAAATGGTTTAAGAATATACCTTTTATGGTACTCCCCGCTAGCTGATACGGGGCAGGTAACTTTTTTAGACCCATTCTTATTGTTTGCATGCCTTTACATAGTCGTAACTACGGGTCTAGGTTATTATATCTACAAGTTGAAAAAAGGGAGATTCATTCTGGTCTCAGGACCTATGAGGGTGAGGAGCGTGATTAAAGCCACTCTTAAAGACAAAGTGGGAAGGTACTTAGTCTTGTCTTTTGGTATATCTTATTTCCTTTCCTATCTCATAGTGTCTGGCTTGTGGTTGATACCTAACGTTAACGTAAGTTCTTACTTCTTATGCCTTACAGTAATCACATATAAAGGTAGTGGTATCCCAGTTTTCCAATTACCCCTTCTTGGTTATTTCGTTATCAACACATGGATGCTTCTGCTGGGTATCATCAACGACATAGTCCTCTCAATTGCACTTATGCTCGGATATTATATTATGTCGTTGATTTACGTATCACTAAATGCCTTCGAATGGAAGATACCTAATAGCTTTAGGTTAGCATCCACAAACACTGTCGGGGGCTTTCTTACTGCATCTGTTCCTACTCTCGGTACCATAGCAGGAGTGTGTTGTTTAACTCCTACTGCGGTGAATTCCTTACTTTTCCTCCTATCCTCATCCTACCCTGCAGTAACTAAGGGCATTATGTGGAAGTACGGGACTTTCATTTTGGGAACCTGGACGGGAGGCATTCTTCAAGCGGTGCTCCTAAGTTCTCCGGTCATAGTCGGATTGGTGTTGATTGGTATTAGTGCGTATGAGGTTTACAGGATATCTCATTTAATTGTAAGTAGGGTGAGATTATGACTAGGAGAATAAGAAGGGAAGAGAAGGTATCTACTCGTTATAACAACCTATTCCCGATACTAACTAGATTAGGACTAGCAACTACGTGGATATATGCTGGTGTATTCATGAAGCTTTTGAACCCAGGTTATCTTAACCCTGCTTCTACATCTTATGTTGGGGTTACAATTCAAGTCTTACTGCAAGGTCCTTTAATGAGGGGATTCCTCGAATCTGTGGTCTTACCCCACGTTTATCTGGTTGGAATCCTTGTAATGATCGCAGAAATATGTTTCGGCGTGCTCACCCTCACTGGGACAATGTCAAGGTTTGTTAATACTGTGGCTTTTTATCTAAACTTGATATATTTCCTCTCTGCATATTGGGCTGATGCTGAAGAGTATGGAATAAACCTTCTCATGATGATTCTAGACCTTTACATTGTGTTTAACGGCGTTGCCGGTCCTTCAGTAGACTCATTGATAGGTAAGAAGTGGGAGAAGATAAACGATTGGAAGATTTGGTTCTTTATCGGCTCTATTTTCTATCTTGCAGTAGTTATTTACCTTTATATCACATAAAATAATTAAAAGGTTTATAAATGAATTATTTTTTTATGCGTTAATTTCAATTAGTTATTTGAGGTTTAAACTATGAGTGAGGAATTAAAGACGAAAAATCCAGATGTAGTGATCGACGTAAGGGGGGAGTCATGCCCAGTACCGGAAATGGAGGCGAGTAAGAAGCTTAAGAAGATGAAGGCAGGAGAGGTATTAGAAGTGCTGACAGACCACCAGCCCGCAGTTGACGTCACTCTCCCTTCGCTCGCAAAGAATTTAGGATACCCGTTTACCGTCATTAAGGACGGTGATACATACAAGGTAAGGATATTAAAGGTGAAGTAAAAGTGGCAAACCCTCCAATGGTGTTGAGCCCAGTTTTTTCAGAAAGCTGGGCTGAAGTTTATGCATTTTTTGCACTTGGTGGTTTTATTTTAGGTTGGGTCGCCCAAAGGGGCAACTACTGTTTTGTTAACGCTATGACATCTATTTTTACAACTAGAAGTTTTGAAAGATTCGGGGCACTTCTTATACTTTTCGGACTTTCGGCCTTAGGTTGTGGTTTGCTCGTCGCTTTCGGAGTCATTCCCGCTGTTGATCAATATTACTTCAACTACTTTGCAGGGTGGTACATACTCGTAGGCTCGTTCATATTTGGTTTTGGTGCGGCATTAGCCGGAGGATGCAATCTATCAATGTTGTATAGAGCTGCTAGCGGTTACGTGCAAAATTGGATAGAGTTATTCGGAATGATGATAGGCACTTACGTTTTCGCCGTAGGTATCTGGCCCTTCCAACAATATACCATGGAGAAAGGTATATTCTCCACAACTATGGGGGGTTACGTAGAATACTTACCTTACGATATATTTCATTCTGTCTCTCCCATGGCGATCTATATAACTACTTTGATGTTAGGATTACCTTTAGTTCTCCTCGGCATATATCTTCAGCAGTACACTAAAAAGAAGTGGTTAGCTAACTTGAGAATTGCACCTCAGGGATTACCTATTTCAATGACTATTAGTCCTCAAGGTCAAGTACTAGGAGAGGAAAAGACTAAAACTAGCTGGAAGAAAGAGGTAAAGGACTTATTACTTCTTAAGAAACCTTACGGAACTAATTTAGCTACTGTTTTACTTGCGTTAGATATAATTTTAGTATATATCGCTGGTGCAGGCTATACGTTCAACTATCTAGTCATAACTTCCTCTGATGGAGGAAGGTTCTTCGAGTATATTCTAATGCTCTTCGGTGTCAACTTATTCACTAATACACCGTGGTTTAACGATTCATTACCTATCGTAGATCCGAGCACACTAATGGTAATAATGTTATGTGTTGGTGCTTTTACAGCCTCATTCCTTAGTGGGGACTTTAAGATTAGAATACCTAGAGAAAAGAAGAGATTACTGATAGGGTTCTTGGGAGGGATGTTAGTGGGAATAGGAGTTAGAGTGGCTTTAGGCTGCAACGTGGGATTGATGTGGACTAACTTCGCCCAGTTAGGTTACGACGGCATAATATTCTTGTTCGGAATGTTGGGAGGAATTTACTTAGCCGTGAAAGTTCAAGAGAGGTTGTGAGCTATGTTGGAGTCAAGATATCTTAGAAGATTATTAGCTCCCCTTATACTTTCCTTTTTTGTGATAGGCTGGTACAAGTTCAGTGAAAGCACTTTAGCCAATGCAAATCAGATAGCGTTGAACACGGCTAATTTTGCAGTATACGTTCAGCAAACACAGTATGATGGATACTTGACGGCCACAAGATACATATGCTACGTGGTCGTGTATGTCGGTCTAGCTCTATTCTGGTACAACCTTGTAAAAATAGTGGAGGCGAAGGAGAGAAATGGTTGACGTAGCTATTATGATGGTATCGGGAGACCACGAGAAGATGTACATGGGTATAGTGACGGCGATAGGCTATGCTGCGAGTGGAAATAAGATCTACATGTTCTTCACTATGGACGCATTAAAGGCACTCACTGAAGAGAACGAGAAAATAACTCTACCTAACACTAAACCGTTGAAATACTATGTGGAAAATTTAATGGATATGGCTGGAGAAGACTTAGAAATTGTTGCTTGCGAGCTTGGAATGAAGGTTAAGGGTATTGAGAAACTCGCTTACCCGGTGAAAATAAGTGGCGTATCGGAGTTCGCTCTAAAAAGTAGTGAAGCGAAAATTGTCCTCGTTTTCTAAGTCTTTTTTTCTTTTCCGCATCACGTACTGTTTTTGGCTAACTATTATATACCAACGTCACTTTGTTTATATTGATATGAAAAAAATTACGTCTATCTCTAATTTAGAACGATTCCTTTCGAAGAGACTAATGTTCATCTCAATGCCCCCGCTCATGGAACCCTTGTTTAAGAAGGTAACTAATGACAGAATAGTACTTGTACCAACCAAATTTAGTAGTAAGGATGAGCTTGAAAATTACTCCAAAGAAGTTAGGAGTAAAAAGGAAGGCATAATACTAGGTAGAGGTTACGTAATAGACCTAATAAGAGGTAAAGTTAAACTGGGTGAGGGTTCGACAACTTTAAGCGGTAACGTACTAATATTTGGTTATAGGAAAGCGTTAAAGATTCTAGATAAACACAAGGTTTCGGATAAGGTAAAAGTCTTAGAATATTCATCTCTCCCTTTCGATAATTGTGTAACTTATGTGCCTTCTTTAATCGCAGAGGCAATAAGGCTTCAGGAAAGGGATAAACTTAATGACCAAATTAAAGTGTTAAATAAGTTTAAGCTACTACTCTACAAAAGACCGACATCAAAGGATCCGATCGACGCTCTAAAGGAGTCTTATAGGGGATCCAACTTAAAAGAAGACTGGGAAAAGTTAACCCCCAAGTGGAAGGAGGTTATACACTATTACTTAGACTCCTCTCTTGGTCTTTTACCTGGGGAGAGCGAGAGAGCTTTAGAGAATTTATCAGATTATTCCTCTGGCTATGACTTGGAGCTTTCAAGTCCTAAATATCCAGAGTTTGTGGATTTATTAGATCTAAGTTTAAGGAATCTACTGAACGGGAAAAACGTTTACGTCATAGGTAGTTTGAGGTCGGGTAAGTCAACTTTCGCATCTCTACTTGCAAAAAGGTTTGAGGAACTCGGGTTCAAGGTTAAGATAGTGGATTATCACGGTATTCCCCAAGGTTATAAATATATTGAGAAGTTAGCAGAAGAACTAAACGATAAAGAACCGTTGATTGGAGTTTTGACCTATGATTTATACCGTGTAATTCGCCCTAAAAAGGGTTTAATGATAAAGCCAGGCAGTAGAGTGATATTCTCGCTTACTGAAAGAAAAGATTTAGCAGTAAAGATAGATAAGGGTGTATACGATGTTCCTCTCAGTTTCCTATTAACTTCAGAGAACGTGGACTTTGACGATTACTTTTTCGATTATATGTTTAACGTGATATTTGATGCTGACCCTAATAAAGTCTTGTGGTATTTACCGCTACTGAAACTTGCTAAAGACTATGGTCTGCCGATACCTAGAATGTTAAGTAGAATTTCCTTAGAGATTAACGGAAGGAAACTTGATAATGACAAAGATCTAATACTGAAGTGGTTTTCTGTAGTAAACAGGGATATAAAGATAAAGATTTCAGAAGAATATGGAACAGATCTCATAGACACGATAGATGTAAATAAAATAAAGAAAGTCCTCAAAGAAGAAATAATTAAAGTATTAAAACCTGAAAACTCTCTGTCTCTGATTGAGTTATATTATTACTCTCTTATGGATTTTAACTTCCTACAAGTACCGAATATTGGAGAACTTAGGGACTATCTCACCTCAGGGAAAAAAGTAAATAGGATGGTTAAGGAAATTCTGGAAGAATTATTACCTAATTTGATAGAAAATTCCTCACAAAGAGTTGAAGAAATCTGTATGTCTCTAAGAACTAGAATCTCAACGTTTAAGAATACTTCACAAATAGACAAGGAGAAAATGAATGAGATTTTAGAAGATACATTGCTAGCTCCGTATAAGCTCGTCTCTGAAATAAAGCTGGTTTTGAGTAGTAAACAATCACCACCGGATTGTGTTGAGACTGCAATACAAATAACGGTTTCAGCGGTAAAAGGCGGTAGAACCGAGTGGGTTAAGAGTGTAATACCCGACCTGATAAAGAGGGCAAAAGAGAACACGGTTTTTGCAAGACTCTTCTCTGTCATAGCATATTATTACCTTATGAATGAAGAAGATGAAAGACTAGAAGAAGAAATAGAAAGGTTACAAGATGCATATTCAATATTTCCTAAATCTTTAATTAAATATAAGAGAGGAGAACTAGCACATTTGGAAGTTCAAGATCCCTTGTGGGCCACGATCTTATTTGGAAGTCTTGCGGATTACGCACTGTCAAGCAAGGATCTAATAAAGTTTGCTTTTCTATATGAAAAATTTAGGCGGTCAGCTACAAAAGTGAAAGAGATACCACTGAATAAGGATGAAGCTTTACTTCTCTCAGACTTTTTAATGACTATACCAACAACTAACTCATCGTTAATCTACAAAGAGCTTGCCTTATTGAAGAAGAGATTAGACGCCGGAATTGGATATACATTACTACTTACACACCCTAAGACTGAGTCTGTGAGGACTACAATCGAACTAGTGGAAAAACTGAGTAATGACTGGTTTTCTGAAGTCTGGAAAAGAGTAAAGGAAGGTGATTATACGGATGAGGATTGTATGGATTTAATTAAGATGTACCAGCTTAAGTTAATGAAGAGCTTGGCTAATGGAGAGAAGTATGAGTATAAGACTATATTACAAGATGTTATGGATTTAAAGAATATATGTAATCAAGTAAAAAGCTCGGATATAAAGGGTGCAATAGATATAATTACTAATCTTTCTGGTGTTATACTTAACGACCGTCAGGAGGAGTTAATCATTTCGGGGACTTCCTTAGATCTCGCGATATATATTGGTAGTCTAATACTTTTAGGCCGTAAGGATAAACAATATTTCTTTAACATTATAGCAAAACAAATCGAAGAAAGACATCCTCCAGACTCACTGGAAGTTCTTCTAGTGCAATTAATCGATGCCTTAATTAATGAAGATAAAAAGCGGCTGGAACAGAAAATAGAGAAAATGAAGGATAACTACTACTCTGCCATGTTGGAGGTCCTTGTTAAAGTATTAACAGACAAGAGAAGGGCTGTACTGGGGTTGATCCCGTATATAGGTATGTGGCACATTACGGGTAGTAGACCAAGAGGCTTACTTTATTAATTTACTTTTTTCTCGCTACAAGTAAAGCTATAACTATTGCGGTAATTACTACTATAATTATTTCGACGGGGTACATAGGCGGTATAGAAAGTTGCTTTGAAGAATTCGCAGATTTGGTGGGTATGATAGTTGATGTGCTGGGTGTCGTACTATCTGTGACCGTCTGGGAATAAGTTGTCGAAGACGTCGTGGACTGATGAGAGGTGGTTGTGGGGATACTAGTTGTCGTATTTGATGGAATTACAGTAGTAGTGGTAATTGAAGTAGATACTTCCTTATAAACTAGGATGTAGATTATGATGCTCTCATTTATAGATCCTAGAGAATTTTGAGCCTCCACTGTAATATAAGCAGTTTCATTCTTAGTGAAGTTAAGGTAATAAATGTTATCCGTTGTAGAGCCTAAAAGCGTACCATTCACGAAAACCGAATACGTTGATGGAACGCTCTCCGACCAATATAATGTCACTATAGTGTATCCGTTGTAATGCTCTTGATTTGAATGAATTGAGAAAGGCTGAGGTATTCCTCCAATATATACCAAGGTCGGGCTTGATGTTAACTGATAAGTAGGTGGGAATATCGAGGCTAAGTAACCGTCGACCTTTACCGTAAAAAGGTATATAGTGGTGTTTCCTACTAATGCTTCACCTACATTGAGAGAAATACTGGGGGCTGTAGTGGAACCGCTATTGAAATAGACTGTGGACCAGTCGGATAGTTTAAAGACATAGTTATAATAAGTATACTGAGTCTGACTATTTCTATACACTGAGCTAACTGCGACCAAACCATTATGATAACTCACTGTTGCAGTACCGGGTACTTGCTTTACATTATAAATACTGTCGTTTAATACGTTATATTCAGCTATGTAAGAATAACTATTAGAGGAGAAGTCAATTAAGAATGTGTGGTTGTTAACTCTTTGGAAGGAAGTTGGCTCTATATCTTTGTAATTAGGAACGTGAGTTAAAGCCTTAGTAGATAAGTTATATATAAAGAGTTGTTCAGGAGGTAATGATACTGAGGATATCGAACCACTACTTAGTTGTAGGAGGGATAACTTACTAGTTGAATTAGCAATAGCTATTATGTCACTGGAGAGAACACATATTAAGATTACATTATTCACTGGGATAGTGTTATTGTAAATTATTTGATGTGAGGGTGAAATCACGATCAAGTAAGGCGTTGAGGAGGAAATGTTAGGGTACCATATAGCGTATATATACCCTTTGTACAACGAGAAAGCTTCGGTGAAACCGTAATCTATGACCAGATCAAGATTTCCCCAAATCCCGTTGCTGTAATCCACTGAGGCTAAATACGCGTATTTAATATCTGGTGATGATGGGTTAATTGAGGTTATATTAGGAGCGTAAATAAAGTAGACGGTGTCATTTAAAACGTACGGTTTGGATACAACCATTCCTTCAGGAGGGGAATATGAAGGGATACCGTAACCACTCAGGTAGGTTGAGATAGAGCTAATAGAATACGAACCTGACAAACTAGCACTCCCGCTTACTTCTATAACTAAGTAAAATATACTATTTCCGCTAACGCTTTGTTGAGACGCGTCTATAAAATCGGCAGTTAATGCAGCTGATATCTGAGCTTCTGATTTAATACTCATAGATATTAAGAGCAGTACCAGCAAAAAGACAGTAGAAAACACTATTCTAGCATTACACAAATGGGTTCCCATTAAATTCTCTAAACCGTTTTTATGTAAAAAGCTTTATTGAATAATCTGGCTGAAAAATTTTTAAGATTAGCCGTATTAAGGAAGTAGGATGTTGAAGATAATTTACTTATATCCCGTAATTGTGTGAAAATTATATAATTAAAAACCTAGAATTTTAGATATCTATCAAATAATTGCTTTAACAATTCCTAAATCTTTTATGATAATTTCACTTATATCGTAGTGTTCGTTAATTGTTTACCAGCTTAGGTTATGTTTGTTTCATGAATTCTACATATTGATCATTAAGTTTAAGAAAATTTTCTCTGTTAATATATGTATACCATGAAATTTATAATTTCATACTCATATGCCAGTAATTAAATGAAAGTGAAAATTACATATGATACCGGTAAGGAAGAGGAAATAGAGTTAAGTAAAATTTAGGTAATAAAAAATGAAAATAATAATAAAAATTATGCTCATTACAAATTTGTGAGAACAGAAGAACCAATTACAATAATTCACGTTTATGTTCCTACAGATGAGAGACCTACAGTGAAGCCGATCAACGTAGAAGATGAGATCAAAAGTAAGGTCGTAACTATCACTAGGTATAAAAACGTAGCTGATGAGCTCATATCTAAGGCTAAAATTGCTCCTTTGCAGTCATCCAGAAGTCAATGCGTCTTCTGCGGTGACACGGCTACTAATCAATATAACAATAAACCAGTATTCTCTTCATGTTTTTCTTATTTAGTTAAGTACGGTGAAAATAGTACGGAATTTAGAAATTATCTAAATAGGAAATTAATGGGCAAACTAATATGAAGTTTCTAAAAGTATGAAGACTATACTTCATTTTAAGTGAATTGAGTAGAACGTTTTTGAATATATCTGTCAAAATCTGGAAAAATTTTAAAATGTAGAGTTTATAAGGATTAAATGTTTATCCTAAAATCTTAATATTCATCGTCTATTACAACTCTGAAAAAGAAGGAAGCTTATTGTATGAACATGTTAAAGCCTTAAAAAATCTCGATTACCCTGACTACGAAGTCATAATGGTAGATAATGCCTCATCTGATAACACTTTCAAAATATTGTCGAACTTAATTAGCAGTGACAGTAGGTTCAAGCTGATAAGGTCTGAAAAAATACCTATTTCAACGGTGGAAATAATTTAGCATTTAGACACGCTTCTAAGGAGTCAAAATATTTCATAACTGTTAATCCAGATGCTGTTCCCGACAAAATTTTCTTAAAGTCAAGTAATTTATTTGTATAGTTTTTCCAATAATAGAAAGTAAACAATATAACAATATTTATACCCCACATAAGAGAGGATAAGTCAATAAACAATCTTGTAAACATCATCAATACATTAACTATAAACAAGAAGTTATTTATCAATAGCAGATACACCAACAATTTTCTTGTAAATTCCTCTTTGTAGTAAACCGAATTAATTAAAGTAAGACTATCCAAGAAGTTAATTAAAGTCAACATGAATTCTTTACCTTTATCATCATAAGTATCTCCTAATACTATTTTTCTCCATAATTCCATTGATTCGTTAGAGACATAACCTATATATTCAGAAAGTTTAACTATTTATCTTAGATAAGATAATTTATAGTTTATATATACAGAATTTATTGTATCTTTATTATTACTGTAATATCTATAACTATATAAGGTTGTAATGAAAGATATGGGAAAAAGGCATTAACATTCCTACTAAAATCAATGTACTAAACATATTGACTCTCAATATAACACTCTTGACCTTAAATAATAAATATTTTATCTTATTAATTACTTCAAAGTTATTATCGTAATATCCTTTTATTGTTCAAATATGCATGTAAAGAAGTAAATTTTAGGAAAAAACCAATTCATATGTAAAGTCTTTTTGCATAATCTTTTAATTCAAAAATTAAATTAATTAACTATGATAACTTCAGCAAGTATAAGTGGAATACTCAACAGAAGGTTCGTCAATGAGGACGTGGCAAATCTTATAAATGCCGGGCTTGTAGATAAAGACTTAGTTAACTTGCTTTTAAACTTTCTAGCAACAAAAACACGATTTCAGGATCTATTGATCTTTAATAATATAAAAGGGAACAATGTTTCATTATTAAATCGAGGTAAAATCAGCTTTTTTCCGTATCTTTCAAACCTCCGATAAGCGACGAGATTATAGCAGAAATTTATAAAGAATTTAAAGATAAATACTTGAAGTTATTTGAGAAGGAAACAATTGGCTATGAGTTCTCTTTTAAGGCAGTTGAGGGGAAAAATAAAGCTTCTGGAACCTCCCCAAGAAGTCAAAACCGACATATTAAGCTCTCCTAAATTAATGGGAGTCAGACTGATTGACAGTAGATCCGATATCTCTAGCGAGAGCATAAATTATAAGGAAATCGTTATTGAACCTTTAATAGGAGAAAACAAGGTATTAATTAGTTTAACTTATAGAGATAAAACGCTTGATGAGAACATTATTAGATGGTTAGTTGTAAGCTCGATGGAGTTAACGTGCTTTGTGGGCTACTTCAGAATTATACTTAAATTTATAGATAATTATACGAGTATTACCCATGGGAAAGAGTAAGTACAAGAGGGATTGGCAAAAGTACGACGGGAACGTCATAACGAGATATACCCTAATGTTCCGTTTGCCCCTACACTTTCATTTCAATCATTTTATGTTCATTCATGGTCGAGTGTAGGGACTTAGCCCTCAACCATCCACTTACTGTAGGTGGGTCTTGGGACTCCTTCGAGCCCAACGGCGGGGCTCACATCTCTGCAATCACTCCCACACTTTTGGACATAGTCCGCATCGGTGTGAGAGATCATCATTTATTAACAGGGGTTTGTTATAAACAAATATAAAAAGATCTCTGTTAACGTGAAAAAGGATTCAGCCCTTCTACGTCTTCGAACACTGGTTTACTTGAAGAGGAGAATTGGTATTCTTGTACTTTACCTCTATGTCCTTTAGGAAGAGGTAGAGTGTTGTCATTTCCTTTAAGGGGTTGTAATCGTATTCCTTAGCCTTATCAACCATGTTTTCTAATTTTTCTCGTCGTAAAATTCTGTTTTCTTTCCCCTAAACTTCTTTTCCCTCGATAACGCGTTTGGACTAACTTGTATTATTTTTATCCCTATTCTCCTTGAAGTGAAGGTCTTATTGGGTATACTCCAGTAGGCTCTAGGACTATTCTGCAGGGTTTCATCTTGAGGATTTCTTCATAACCCTCCTTTTTGTTCTCGTATTTTCTCACCCTCCCCCTAATGATCTTTTGATACATCTATCCCTATTACCCCTACTTATTTATCACACCTATATGCGTGAATTTTATCACAATGTTCAGTTCGATGGTAGGGATTTGTCACGCCACTACCCGAAGATTTCACTTCAATTTCCCTCTCGATCATGTTTCCCCAGCCGAGGAGAGTATCACTCTCCTCGATTAATAAAACCTATATAGGTGTTTCCCTTGACCAGCCCCTATGGGTAACTGAGTATGATCCCTTAAGACGGGTGCTCGTGGCGGAATTAGAAGTAATTAAAAGTAAGGAAAAGTTACGTCACGGGTAAACACAATCCGATCTAGGAATTATATACGTATCTATAAAAGTTTTGAAAGTAGAAGTGATAACAGTCTATTTAACCTTTTCCTTCATAAATTCCAACAACTTCTAACGCGAATTCAAATATTATTCCCCTTATCTTTTTATAAAAAAGAATCTTTCCAATAATTCACTGTAAACTCAAATTATGATGAAAATTAATAAAAATTAACCAATAAACAAATAATTAAACTATTATTAAAACTATTACTTAATTAGAACTAGTATTTAAACATTTAGGTAAATTTAAATAGAAGATTAGATTTATAATAGTTTAAACATGAATACAAACTCTCAGTACTTATTTACATTATATCATAAATCATGCTTTCTGGAGAATTAAACATGTAAAAAAAAGTTAAATAATCATTTCGATTAATGAATTAAATTACTTTTATCAAAATAAAATTTTACTCTTAGTATCTAAATAAAAGGAAGCATTTAAATGGTATGAATTCGTAATTATAATTGGTGAATCAAGTGACTCTTGAAATATTCGACCGTATTCTTGCAGCGTATACAATGGGAACACACGTATTGTTTACATATTGGGCTATAACGCTACCAATATTCATAGTGGCAGCTGAGTATTTAGCTTATAGAAAGAACGACCCATATTACATGGCAATAGCTAAAAGATGGTCAGTTGTTATGGCTGTATTGTTTGCCGTTGGTTCTGCAGCTGGTGCGGCTATCGCTATTGAGTTCATAACCGTATGGTACAAGTGGATGTATGTAGTAAACCAGGTTGATATCTTAGCCTTTGATATTGAGGTTTTAGCATTCTTTACTGAAGTAATATTCTTAGCACTTTACATGTACGGCTGGGATAGGCTGAGTAGAGGAGCGCACATGATTATAGGACTATTAATTTCATTAGGTTCTGTAGCATCTGCGATTTTAATAATATTGGTTAACTCTTGGATGAACACTCCTACTGGATTTAACGTTGCACAATACGCACAGAGTGGGCAAATAACCGATGTGGATCCATTAGGCGCACTTGCACCACCGGCAGCAATTGCTGAAGTACCTATGGGTGTCGCGGGTGCTTGGTTTGTAGGATTTGGTAGTATATTAGGTTATTTCGCTTATAGAATGTTAACTAACAAGAATATGGATCATGAGGAGAAGGAGTATTACACTAGAGGGTTTAAGCTTTCCGCTTACTTATGGGCTGGTGATGCTATATTCTTAGCATGGGCTGGTGATAATGCTGGAAAGACTTTATACTGGGCCCAACCTCTTAAACTAGCAACTTTGGAGGGTTTGAGGACTACTCAATCCAACGCTCCATTAGGTTTCCTCGGCATTAAAATACCCGGTTTATTGAGTTTGTTAGTCTCATGGCCACCTAATCCTAACACTGTAGTCTTAGGGTACTCGAGTTTCGTGAGTCAAGACTGGGATCCAGTATTGTGGATCTCCCATCCCGCATATGATATCCACGCTACTTTAGGAATAATTGGTGCATTAGTAGCCTGGGTATTAGCTTACTCGGTATGGAGAAGGCCAAAGTGGTTAAGCTTCTTAGGTTTAGATAATCCTACAGAGAATATTATACCCTTAGGTGCCGCATTCTTATTTGGTTGGTTACAACTAATAGCATGGGAAGCTGGCTGGGTAGCTGCTGAAACTGGAAGACAGCCATGGGTTGTGTGGGGACCAATGGTACAAACTGCCTCTGGATTATATGCTATTCAAGCCGGTCTGGCTACTGCAGATGCATTTAATAACAGTCCAGAGATCTTGCCAATAGGAATAACTATAATGGTCGTTCTAGCTACTGCTGTAGCTGGAACCGTATACATGTTGAAGAAGTTATTCTCGACGAGAAGAATTGCTGATGATATTTCCGCCTCTCTATCAGTCTCAAGCGGCTATGCCGCAGGAGTAATGGCTACTCAAACTTCTAAGGACTCGAGTATAGGAAATGATAAGATAATTGACAAAGGGAAGTAATTTTTTTTTTAAATTTTATTCATGGGGGTTGGGTTAAATGAATGAATATACATTATTCTTCTTCGTACCCCTTGCGTGGTTTGTAACAATATTTATGATTGAGGCCGGTTCAATCGTAATGATTCCTATATGTAGAATAGAGAGTTATAAGCAGAGAATGATTGCAGTATTAGGAGCTCTATGGGCTATTATTGCAACTTCTTTAGTATATTTAGTAGTGTCGTTAGACACGATTTTTGCCCCAATAATGTTTGTAACGGGTGAGGTTTTAGTAGCACCATTACTCGTCCTAATTATATTTCTTGGCTTACATCACTTCTTAATAGGTAGTGCTGAAGGGGCTGGAAGCTTAGGTTTACATATGGATGAAGAGAAGTTTCTAACATTAGTAATGCCTATAGCTCTGATAGTTGCCTTTTTGGGTAACACATTGTTCACTTCAGTATTTAGCGGTTACGGTTTCCAATTCACTTTAAAAAGCCTACTAGAATTGCAAGTAACTCCTAACTACGTGCAAATGTTATTCAATCCGTTTAATATAGTGTTCTTCTTGGGAGTTGTATTTTATGTAGTATACTTCACAGTAGCATTCTATGGTGTTAAGGAGAGGTGGTATTTAGGCGTTGCTGGACTAACGCTTGCGCATATAATATTCTTAGCTAGTACTGCAATATGGTTACCAGTAGTATTTCAGAGTGCTGTAGGTAATCCGGGCTATTGGATATTCGTAATACTAACTTATGTATTATTATACTTATCAACATTTAAGAACATACCATGGAGACAGACATGGGTATTCCTGCTGACTTATATAGGTGCATTAATGTTTGGAGTGTTTACTCAAGGTAGGATATTGCAAGATGCTGTACCCGCCGGTACTGTACCGGCAATTCAAGGAAGCCTAGCTGGAGTTCCAGCATCTTTACTATTAACTAATCCTACTACTTTGGCCGCTGGTGCTGTAGTATTGGGAATGGGTGGAATATTAACTATAGGTGGTGTTACTGCAGTTTCATACAAAATCTTGTACAGGCAAGCGCTAGAGAAAGTTGCCAGAAAGGTAAAGGCATAATTTTTTTCCTTTTTATTAAAATTTAATTTATATTTATTTACAGTTTAAATCTCATCAGAAAATTTTTTAAGGTATAATTTCAATTTTCGTATATGAACGGGGTTCAATTCGAGGCTATTATATGGTCTTTAATAACGTTCATATTAAGCTTGGGTTTAACGTTCCTAGTATGGAGCAAATATGACAGAAGTAAAAGTAAGATGTGGCTCTTTTGGTTCTTAGGTTTCGTGCTCTTTTCGGTAGGAACTCTATGTCAAGTGCTTTTCGCATTTGGAATAAGTAATTACCCGTTAAGTGCAATATATGTGTTTGCAGTCGCTGAATTAGTACTAATTCTATCCTTAGGGTCTATACAACAGATACCCCAAAAGTTTGTGAAATTATATTACGTATATAGTGTTGTAGCGAGTATCATTATAGTAATTGCAATCCTAGCTCAGAGCTTTAATGTAGTAGAGGATTACTTACCAATGAACTACCCACCATTAGTGGTAAGTGCTTCTTCAGTAGCCACAATCCCCGGTACTGGAGTTATTTTGTTCTTAGCAGCTAGGGCTATACTGTTTAAGGCCAATCCTTTAAAAATGGGCATGGTGATTTTAGGAATAGTAATCCTAGCCTTCGGCGGTATGTTAGCGGCTAGCGGATTTTATATAGCATTGTATATTTCGGAGATCATGGGCATGAGTTTATTTCTATACGGAATTTACTAGTAAAGAATTCGTAAAGGTTACTGACTCTGAGAGATGTTACTAACTTATCCACTATTATCCAATGATGATGCATCACGGACATAACTGGTGGTAAAAGTTTAAATTTACTAAAAAATAATTATTATTTATGAGAGTAGGGGTTAAAGGTAATCGTTTTTTATGGTTGTTAGGTGGGGCTTTAGCTGGTGTAGGTTATATTATTGGGGTCTTTTATTTATTAATTGCTAGAAAAGGATCAGAAAGGTGGTTAGGGTTACTTTATTTTGTAGGGCCAATAGGTTCGTTAATGATGTACTTTTTATTAAGGAATGACAAGCAGAACTCCTATCTTAAAGATATGGCATTATATTTACTTTATGGATTTATAATATGGATTGTTATCGCAATACCTCTAGGGTTAAATCCGTTCTATCAGATCTTTGGCTATGTACACGGTTGGCTCAGCGATTAACAGCACTTAAGACAGCTTTACTCGCTCTCTATACAATAGATGATAGTAAAGATTAATTATAGCCAATTATTAGTACCACGATCCAACAACGGCTTACGCCAGTCCAAGAGATAATAATTGCGATAGATCATGGTGCGTTAACAAGTAAGCAATAGGATTTTTTGAGATGGCAGTGATAAGCACAAGAATATTGGATGAAGTTCTACCAGATTAACGGGTGGGATACGATTTCCTTAGGGTAATAAGTAGTTTCAGTAATGCCTAGTATGTGTTTCCCGCCTCCGAATTAGAGGTAAAAGTAGGAAGCTAGAACATATAATAACTCCAGTGTGTAATAGTTGATGATTAAAATGCTTACGCAACAAAATGCTTTGTGGGCTACTTCAGAATTATACTTAAATTTATAGATAATTATACGAGTATTACCCATGGGAAAGAGTAAGTACAAGAGGGATTGGCAAAAGTACGACGGGAACGTCATAACGAGATATACCCTAATGTTCCGTTTGCCCCTACACTTTCATTTCAATCATTTTATGTTCATTCATGGTCGAGTGTAGGGACTTAGCCCTCAACCATCCACTTACTGTAGGTGGGTCTTGGGACTCCTTCGAGCCCAACGGCGGGGCTCACATCTCTGCAATCACTCCCACACTTTTGGACATAGTCCGCATCGGTGTGAGAGATCATCATTTATTAACAGGGGTTTGTTATAAACAAATATAAAAAGATCTCTGTTAACGTGAAAAAGGATTCAGCCCTTCTACGTCTTCGAACACTGGTTTACTTGAAGAGGAGAATAGATATGCAAAGAAAACCTACAAGGCACCAAAGGAGTTCAACGAATTCCTAGCATTCCTCCACTTGTTCTTACCTTATAGGGCTATTGAAGGAGTATTGAGAGCACTAGAGAGACTGAAAATCATCCCAACAAGCCTAGACTACTCAACAATATGGGAAAGAGTAAGAAACATGAACATAAAATTCCCAGAAGCAAACGACGAGCTGGAAGTAATAGCAGACGCAACGGGAATAAGCACAAACAAGGGAGGACAATACATCATAGCAAAATGGGGTAAAACTAGGGACTCAAAATTCCTCAAGATCGAAATAGCAATGGATAAGGACCAATACAACATAATAAACGCCGAAGTAACCACCAACGAGGTTGAGACAGCAGTCAAGACAGTTAAGGATTTACAAGACAAGGGAAAGAAAGTCAAGAAATTTTATGGAAAGCTTATGATGCTAATGAGGTTTACAAGACCGGGGTTGAGGTTGTTGTCCCACCTAACGCTTCTACTAAGCGTGGCCATCCTACTAGGAGAAAGACTGTAAAAGAGTTCAAGAGGTTATAATCGTTGGAGGGAGGAGAAGGGTTACGGTGTTAGGTGGAGGATTGAGTCCTTATCTCTGCTGTACTTTTGGGGAATCTGTTAGGGCTACAAGTTTTTTAGGACAAGTGGTTGAGGCTAAGCTCAAGTTCTGGGCTTATGCATGGATGCTCCACTTGGCTAATTCTTTAATTGGTAGAGCTCCGGGTATTAGGGTGTGAGCTTGCGAATAACGTTAAATATTAATTACTGAAAAATTCTCAATGTATTATATCATGCTTATGAAATAAATTGAAGATATCAACAAAGCAGAGTTAACGAAAAAGCTTATAACTTAACTAATAATGTTTTTTAACTCAGACTATACAGTAACTATCTTCCATACTCTATCATTTATTATTCTTTTTAAGGTCCTGATAACCATATAAAGATGACTATAATTTCTATATTGAAGACTACTTTTGAATACTTTGTCCTCATCTAACAGATGTCGATCTATAAAACTTTTCAATATTATCAGTTCTGGTAAAGCCCATTAATCCTTTAATCTCCAATACAAGTAATGCTATTCCTTGAAAAGGCCTTCCCTTAGTCAAGGCTATTACCGCGTCTATGAACAAACATAATCCAAGGCTTTTATATTATAAAAATAGAGATTTGTCTCTGAGACTGTAGAGAAATGGATCGGGCCAATATCTGACTCCTTCCCGCCATGGAAGGGCTAACGTTCTCTTTCAAGGGGTTCATCATTCCCACCATTGATTCGGGTGTACATCTGAGGGGCAGTCGGTTGGATCAGAGATCCACTCCCATTTGAGGAGGGAACTTTCAATGCCGAGCTCTAGTTTGTTAGGAGAGAAGAGGGATTCTAGATGCTCCTAACTCACATTAAGCCCTCAAGCGAGCTAAGGAGAGCGTTATTAGCACCACTAAGAGATATCTCAACAAAGAAATGTTTAAACACAAGGCTATCCATCCCCTTGGCGAGGCTTTCGCCTCCTTAACCCCCTAATTTTGTAAACACCTTAGAGTAAATAAGTGTTTCCAAGTTTTTTCATATTTTAGTGATAGAAAAATAGCATTGGAGAAATGTGAAAGGGTGGATTTGGCTTACAAAATTTGTAAGGCAACGAAACGGTGTTTTTATGCCTCATTAACTTCTTGGAGTATTTTATGTCTGGGTATTCCCTCGAGTATAGTTTTCCCATAAGTAGTGGTATCACGATACTCTCTACTCGTTATAAACTTCTTAAATGCATCGATTGAATCCCATTCACTGTAAATTAGATACTCTTGCGGGTCGTCGATCCTCTTGTAAAGTTTTGCATCTCTGAAACCAGGGAACTTCTTTAAAAACTCCAAGACTGTATTAAACGTTTTCTCGAACTCCTCTTCATGTCCTTTCTTTACCCTATAATAAAGACCTACGTTTATCATACTTAATCATAAATAAAGGCCAGTTTATATTTTTAACCATATATACATATATATAATTAAAAAACTACAAAATTGAGGGCAATGGTCGCTTTGGTCATATATCCGCGTTAGATTTCTCCTTTCTTCTAGTGAAAAGTATTTTATTTCTGACGTAAAAAGTAATTTCTCTATTCATATGTATAAATGCTTTTCAACAATAAAATAAAAAGTATTCTACAATAGCGTTAATAATTAAAATCAATGTATATTTTCTATGGACGTTTGAAGACCTTAAAATTTCAACTTAATTTATATTAATCAAAGGCAAAATAAAATTCTTTAATAATATATATAATATGAGTCTATACATGGAAAAGACTGTTAGATTTTAAGTAATCTAGGCATTTAAATAGTCTCCTAATAGGAGTTAACAAGGAATATAATATGTTAAAGTCTAAGATAATCTCAAATTCTGAGGTTTCCTTAAAAACTTCATTACGAATAGTGCTAGGACTACAATATTTTTAATTACTTCTAATCCCTTTAATGCTATTTAGTTACGGAAAGATTTGTAAATATTATTTCCGTTAACATTGAATCAGAGGGTACCACTGTGAAATCTATGAGCAATCGCGAGGTGGAGGAAGGCACCCAATGAAACTCCCCCATGTCCTTGAAGGGAGTGGTTTAACTATCGCTCCCGTATACGGCATGGAGAGGGAGAAGGAGTAATGAGGCAGAGTGATTAATAGTCACGAAAAGTGACTATTAGTCACGATGAAGGCTGAACTCTATTACAAGGTAGCTATGAGAACCATTGAGTTCGGCAAGTAGTTCTGTGTATAAGCTCTCCTTTAAAACTTTTAGCTCTCAAAAGGAACTTTGACATAATATACGTTATAAGCTCATTCCAAGATAAACACGGGTATCCCTTAACTCTACCCAGGGTCTTTGTTACCGATTTAATGCATTCGTCGAGTAACGGGCAAGAGGGGCAATGAGGTGAGGAAAGGTTAACGAATATCAGCACTCCTTCTTTCTTGTCCACCAGTATTATCTTTTTTTCGATTCTCAGCTCTCCCTGACTCACACGGAAAGATAAGACGAACTTAAAATTTATAGCCTTATCTTTGATAAGTCCTAACTCCTTGAGCCTTCTCGACAGTCTGTAATAGTAGCTCCTGCTTACTGGAATATCTCCAGCTAGAATACGTAAATAGACGTCCGAGGAAATCTTATCGAAATCTTCACTCTTAAGCATTATTCCGTCCTCATCGATTATATCTCTAGTAATGATGAAAAATTTGTAAATACACATAATTAACTATTTTGCTTGAAGTATAAAATATCTAAAGCGTAGGAGTGATTGGCGTTGTTATAGGAACCAGTGCTTTTATTACAAAATTAGGGGGGTTGAGAGGGCGGAAAGCCTCACCAAGAGGATGGATAGTCCCCTTATAGAAAGTTTAAAATATCTCTTTTTCTTAATATCCCTTAGTGATGCTAATGACGCTCCTTATATAAAACATATTAGTCAGATCTGGGTAATACAGATCTGACTGGGGTGTAGGCCGTTGACTTCCTTGGGCTTAAAGCCCGGTGGGGAGCTTGGCCGCCTCCAACTCGGACCGGAAGTTGGGCAAAAAGCCCGAATAAAACATAAGGGTGAGTGTAAGTGGAGGCCCCCAGTTGCAGGAATAGACGTATCAAAAGATAAATTAATTGTACTATAATAAGCAGTTTAACATTAGTGAGTAAAGCAGGTTTCATGGCGTAAGTAGTGTGGACTATGCTCAATTTTTAAGGAAAAGTTTTTATACCGGAAGCTCCCCAGCTTAATGGGACTGTGGGAGGAGCAATCGGTATCTTCCCTTTTCCTTCAAGGGACTAGAGCCTGGCAATGAAAGTCCCCCTTTCAAGTGAGAGCGGTTCTCTGATCCACTCGACTGCCCACCAGATGTAATCCCGAATCAATGGTGGGAACGATGAGCCCTCTGGAAGGGAACCCTCTACCCTTCCACGGTAGACCCAAAATCATATTAGAAAAAATATTTCTGATAGGATAATATCTAATCTGTGAAAGATAAAGAAATTTATAAGAGTGTAAAGAATTGAAGAAAGGGTTTAAGGTGAGGGAGATAGAATATTACCACGTGAGATAGGAAGATGGTAACACCGGGTCTCCCTCACCAAACATTCAACAAATAGGATATAAATTACTTTCCATGCTTTAAGGGAAAGAAAGGAGAAGAGGTGGCAAAAACTCTCATCTCCGCGTGTTTACGATTCAGTAGAGAACAAGTCCAGAGCGTATGACGTATCCCCACAAACCGTGAGAAACTACGTAGAGAAACAAGGGATAGAAGTAATTGATTGGAAAATGCTAGGAAAATATCCTTAGAAGTACTGAAGGGAGTAAAGGAGGTAGACCTCTCAATAGACTGGACAACAAAGACGTGGTATGGGAAACCAGTGAAAGGACTCGGAAGTTCAGAGAAGGGAAACTCGTGGAACTACGCAACTGCAACAACCAAGTAGGGAGAGTGCTTTTACTTGCCTTTATTCCGCAAGTGAACGGTATGACTAAGGACGAGATAGTGAAAAACCTCGTGGAGCAAGTTGTCGCAATGGGATTCAAGATAAGGTTGATAACTCTTAACGCCGGTTTCTACACTGTCGACGTGCTCAACTTCATTTCACAGTTTAATTACATAGTTGCCGTCCCAGTTGGGGATGTGAAGGTTTATGAGGAGTTTGATGGTGATTATAAGACTAATAGTAAGAGGCATAGGAGGAATGAGCAAGTTAAGTTCAGGCTCCTCGTGTACAGCAAGGAAAAAGCGAGGAGGAAGAAGAGGCTTGTTTATTTTGCTAGGGCTACTTACCTCGAGATACCAAAGAGGGAAGTGTTGGATTTGTACAATAAGGTGAGAGGTCCTATAGAGACGTCATATAGGAACATTAAGGCTTTTCTCCCATTTACTAGTTCTACTAAGTTTGTTTTCCGCACGTTGATCTTCGTTCTTGCCCTTGTATTCTACTCCTTATATACCGTAATCAAGGGGGAGGTGGGGAGAGAGGAGTTTAGATTATTATTAATTCTTTTATATCCCGATTTATTCAATCCGGAGAATTTTACAATTAATCTAGTAGAGACACTTATTTACACTATAGATTTATTTTCAAGGAGGTGATTTTGGGTCTACCGTTTAAAGCGGGGAGAAAGTCTGAACTGCATCTAATCTAAGTTTATAATAAATATTTTCTTCTATATAAATCAATTATTACTTATAGCTTTATATCGTATTATATAGATTACACGGTGTATATAGAGAGTAGGATATTAAAATTGAAAATAGGTGATATTAAGTATGAGGTTATTTTGGTACTTTGATGAACAATCTAATTATTCTTATCATGCCCATGCTATAAAGAACTTAATAGCTGATGTTGAAGGTCTTCAGGACGTGATTGTAGCAGAATCATATAGTTTTGGTAAAATGCTAATAATAGACCAACTGATACAATCAGCGGAACATGATGAATACATCTACCACGAATCTTTGATTCATCCAGCAATGGTGGCTTCAGATGATCCTGAGAGAGTATTAATAATAGGGGCTGGAGAAGGTGCCACGATTAGAGAAGTTCTGAAATATAACGTGAAGGAAGTTGTAGCGGTTGATGTGGATAGAAAGGCAGTCGAGATTGCTGAGAAGCATTTAGAGACATGGCACAAGGGCTCATTTAGGGATCCAAGAGTTAGGTTGATCTTCCAAGACGGTTTCGATTTTGTCAGACAATACAAGGGAGAGCCTTTTGATGTAGTAGTACTAGACCTTACAGACCCTACTGAGACTTCTCGTTCCAGAAACTTATATACTATAGAGTTTTATAGAGAGGTGAAGAAGTTAGTAAAGGACGTTATGGTAACTCAGGGCACTTCTCCGTATCAATCTCCTCATTCGTTTTCAAGGCTTGTAAAGACGTTGAGGGAAATATATAACTACGTGTCTGTGGGTTTATCTTTTGTCCCTTCCTTTGATACTGTGTGGGCTTTTATCTTCTGTTCAGACAAGGTCAATGTCAGTAAGTTAAACGTAAAGAACAGACTTAACAGAGTAATGGGTGAATTGAGGTATTACGATGAAATAACTCACAAGAACATGTTTCTTTTACCTAAGGACGTTAGAAAACTCATAGATAGTGAAAAAACTGTAGTGACTTTGTCAAATCCTATTAACATTCGGGAAGGTTGACTTACTTTCTCTTTATTTCGTCACAGCTGGAGTGTCCTAATTCTTTACATAATATTAGGTCATCTTCCGTAGCGTCTAGTAATTCTATAATAAATTTCTGTACCTTTTCTTTCTTTATTATTTTGTAGCCCAGAGAAGAAAACATTCTGACAGCTGCTATATTCCAACTTCTCGTAGAAGCTACAACTAGTGAAAGCCCTTTAGCCTTGAAATATTCCTCAGCTCTTCTCACCATGTCTTTTCCGATTCCTTTGCCTCTATATCCCGGCAGAACTCCCAAATAGAATATAGCACCTATGTTCTTTCTTCTCTTTAATTCTGCAAACCCTACTTCTTTTCCATTTACTTTAGCAACGAGGACTTTAGAGCAATTTACGTTTTTTAATGCATAGTATTTATCGAATGTAGAAAGAGACTTACTTATTAATTCATCTATATCCATATTCCCGATGCCTTATCTTCATTTGATAATGTGTGATAATCAGTTAATAAAAATTGCCTTTGTAATCTGTTCATAAGGCTCAGTTATAAGGTCCAGCATAAGACACTCTCTAACAATTTTTTATATTTGTTCGGCTATGAACTATTCTATGCGACAAAATCTTGTTCTTACAATTATAGTTCTAGGTACATTAATGGCTGCTGTAGATACTACTATAGTTCTTTTAGCCTTGCCTACTATTACGGTCGACTTAAAAACGAACCTTTACACTTCCGTATGGGTACTTTTGTCTTATTTGCTAGTCCAAGCAGTCATCTCGACGCAAGCAGGAAGAATAGGAGACATAATCGGAAGGTCGAAAATATATAATTTGGGTTTCGCCCTTTTCACCGTAGCTTCAGCGCTTTGTGGTCTATCCACTAGTATAGACCTACTTATATTTTTCAGAGTAATACAAGCCTTGGGAGGAAGTTTGATATCCTCTAACGGAACTGCCCTGATTGCAGATCTCTTTTCTCCTAGCAGCAGGGGTAGAGCTTATGGTCTAACTGCTTTGGGTTGGAATATTGGTGCTTTAATCGGTATAGTACTTGGAGGGATTTTAACCACACTATTGGGTTGGCAATATATATTTTATATTAATGTTCCCATAGGTATTTTCGCTATACTTGTAGGACTTAGGGAGATTAAGGACGTGAACCCTACAAGGAGTAAGCTTGACGTGACCGGTAGCGGTATTCTAGCTCTAATCCTTTTCTTCATATCTTATGGACTGGTCACTATAGCAGGCGTAGGTGTAAATCC
Source organism: Stygiolobus sp. CP859M (assembly GCF_037389975.1). Taxonomy (NCBI): domain Archaea; kingdom Thermoproteati; phylum Thermoproteota; class Thermoprotei; order Sulfolobales; family Sulfolobaceae; genus Stygiolobus; species Stygiolobus sp. CP859M. The sequence goes on from NZ_JBBHKS010000005.1 coordinate 89,372, forward strand.
TACCGATCTGCTCTATGTGATCCTAGGCTTAGCTCTTCTACCTTTATTTGTATTTAATGAAATGAGGGTGGAAAAACCGATAATAAACTTAAAGTTACTAAAGATCAGGTTATTAAGCCTCTCTTTATATGCCTTATTCTTCCAAGGGATAGGAGGTCTCTCTCTAACTTTCCTACTCATCATGTACCTTCAAGGGGTTAAGGGTCTTTCACCTTTATATGCCTCCCTTGTTCTAGTTCCGGGGTACATAGTAGCCAGTGTTCTTTCACCTATTGTAGGTAAGAGAACTGAGAGGACTAAACCTGGATTATTAGCCTCCTTAGGGTTACTGGTTACATTAGCCTCGCTTATTTTATACTTTGCATTACTCACTCCTTATTCCTCACCTTACCTAGTATCAGCTATATCTACAGTTACGGGGATAGGTTCTTCCCTATTTTGGCCTTCAAATAACACTGCAATTATGTTTAGTGCGCCTAGAGAATATTATGGAGGTGTATCAGGGTTAGCAAGGACTTTTTCCAGTATAGGCACTGTATTGAGTTATGTGATAAGTATAACTGTAGCCTCTCTGTCCATCCCCAGATATGTAGCGTTTGAAATATTCCTCGGTACTAGTTCATTGGATAAAAAAACTATGGTATTTTTCACAGAGGGTCTTCACTTTGCATTTCTAGTATCATCTCTTTTCATCCTCATATCCCTAGTACTTTCAGCTCTCACAATATTCATTAAAGTAAAGAACTAACTTCATAGAATTTTTCTAATTCTATGCCAGAAGATTAATACTAACACTACCGAGGCTGATATCAACGCCAGTAAGGAGATAAGCGCTATATTCGGGCTTAAGACTAGTCTTTCAATAATATATTGGTTTACAACTACAGTGCCTCCTACAGGGACATTATAGGTTCCTTCCCATTCTCCTTCGTAGAACAAAGGAATATACGCGTTAAGAGTAACCAGTTGACCGTTCTTTGCCCAATAGGTAACATTAAAGTTCCCATAGTCTAAGGACACTTCATACTCCAGCTGATAAGGAGGCAGTACGTTTAACGGAGAGGATACATTAATAATGTTTTTTCCTACTAGTTCAAATCTCTCATGAGGTGTTTCGTATATATACTGTGGTAACTGTAAGACAGTACCTTTCTGATACCAATTCATAATTGTTGTACCGTTAGGGTAAGTTATCCTGACTAAATATTCAGGGACGTAATAAGTTGAAGTATTTATTATTGACGGTGTTGAGTTAGTCACTAATATTTGGACGTTTTTTTGTAAAACTAGAATTTCGTTATTGCTAATATTTATTATCCTCGGTAACGTTACAGTAGTGTTCACGGGTAGGTTGTAGGTAATTGCTGAAGAGTTAGGGTAGACGATCGTGACCATTACTTTCTCGTCATAATATAATAATATATCGAAAGTTTGGAATGTACTGTTGTTAGGGATTATGTAAGTTTGTCCTATAACTTTTTCCAGATATAAGTACACGTTACTGCTAATTCCCAGAACGTTAGGTATAGTTATATTGTAAGGCTTGTCGATATAGAAATCTTTACTTTGATATATGCCCAATCTGTTTATTATAAAACTCTCGTTCACAAAAGTTAAGGGTGGTATAGGAGGATTGTAGTTACTGGTTATTAGACCGTAACTCGGACTACCTGTCGTTACTTCTACGTTTCCGTCTGGCTCAAGGATTGTAATTAAGTCTTCAGCCGAACCCGTGGCATTCATTCCAAAGTTAAAGACTGAAGGAAAGGGCTTAAGTCCGCTCTGGTTATAAAATAACCCAAGTTCAGAGTTCAAGGAAGTGAAGTTTGTAACACTGTTAAATCCCCCGAAGACGAGTTCAACGTTTTCCTTGGTAGGAAAATTTACAGTGAAAAAAGCCCTACCGTGTATAGTTGAAACAATAGCAGTTCTAACTTCAGGTGGTAAAAACCTACTGCCGTTTTGTATTATTACGTACTGATATTTAACTATAGTGAAGGTTTGGTTGTAGATCAAAGATATGATTAAATACCCTGCTAAGGGTAACGAAAAATGTAATAAGGTCGTGTTAAATTTCTGATTACCGTTATAATAGCATCCTATGAAAAAGGTATCATTAAGCGTATTAAATACCAGTTCTTCTTGTAACCAATTTACGGCCATTGAGTTATTAACTGTCCCTCCCAGTTGTAACGTAGCGTAATAAGGCTCAGGGGAGTTTGGATTGAAAGAATTAATAGAAGATATATTGAAGTAACCTATTATTTGGTTTGTAGTTATTGTATATGTAGAATTAGCACCTTTAGAGTAGATTCCATAAGAGGCTAAACCTATAGGTTTAGGAGAAATTTGTGCTTGTGGAGTTATTGCAGGTACTGGAACAGCAGCTATAATGGTTAAAACCAATAAAAATAAGATAAATCTCCGCATCGATATATTTGTATAATACCTTTAAATAAAACTTCTCTTAAGCTCGGTTAACTTGAATAAAAAATTAGTTTTCTATTAACAATAACTGATTATTTAACCTATTCATACTCATTCTGGTCAGGGGCTAAGGTCAAAGAACTGCTTAGAACGCCAAGAATCATTAAGAGCATTCCAAGATAGAGCGGGAATTCAGGTGACGCGATTTTTACTATTCCCATGAGTCCTCCCGCGAATAGGAAAGCACCAATGCCTATTACTGCACTACAACTACAGAACCTTATGCCTTTTCTCATTTTTCCTCATATATTAATTAAGTTTAACTAGTTTATAAATTTACGCTTTTAGCTAAATCAATAAATAAAAGGAAAATTATCAAAGTTTATAATAAAATGCAAGTCAAGTTTAAATCGATTATTAGTCTATATAATAATGTGAAAATCATAGTTTTTAAATCTCTGACCTCGATAAATGGGGAGTGTAATATAATACCCAGAGTAAAGGTCTTTGAAAAAGATGCGGAGTTGTTAGCTTATCCTTTGAACGTTCAAGGAGAAATCTACTATATTTTTCCTTTAGTATCCTTAAAACTCCTAAAAGAGAGGTCTGAAAGATTAGGGCTTAGTGAGTTGGCAATGAGAATTAACGTGCTAACTAGGGACACAATTGAAAGAGGTACATGTATATGTGATAATGAGGTCAGTATCACTGTCATGGGTGTAAAGTTACATGAACGCATACCTCTCACAGACTCCGAGATATTCTTCTACGGTCCTGAAAGAGCTATAGAAAAGAAAAAGGAGGAAGTACTGTCTTCGATAAAATATCTAAAAAAAAGTGTTGAAACTTGAGGAATGGGAACACGTAACAATTGTTGGCAATGAGATTTTCTCAGATTGTAAGGAATTGGAACTACCTCCTTTAACTTTATTCCAATTATACGTTAACGATGAGTTCAACTTAGACGACAAGTCCTTTAAGGTTTTACTTAGCTAACAACTTGACTTACAGGTGGAGGATGAGGATTTCCCTCAATCCTTTTCATATACTCCTTGTACATGCATCTATCCTGAATTACTATGAGCCCCGCTTTTCTTGCTTTTTCCGCAGCATCATCGTTCCTTATCCCCTCTTGTAACCATATTACCTTCACGTCACCTTTCCTCTTAACTCTCTCTAGGACTTCATCTATAATTCTAGGAACGTCTTGAGAGGGTCTGAAAACCTCAACTACTTCTATTTTATCTGGGATATCTAGTAAGCTTTTATAACTCTTCCTACCCAAAATTTCATCTACTGTGGGATTAACGGGGATCACGTTATAGCCCTTGGACATCAAAAACTTTGGTACTTGATGTGAAGGTTTAGAAGGGTCTTTAGAAAAGCCCACTGTGGCAATGTTCTTGTAATTTCTCAACACGCTTTCAATTACCTGCTCCTCTGAACTTATAACAATCACCCTAGAGATTATTTGATTTTAGGTTATTAAGCAAAATCATGTAATCTATTTTATTAATTCATACCTTCGTGATACGTGATTATAATAAATCAAACCAGATCTACGTAAGAAAGAGAATAAAGGTAAAAGCCTTTTCGGAATATTAGTTTCAACGTTTTCCCCGAACTTTTCAAATAACGCAATAAGTAAGTCTATGGTATCTTTAAAAGTCACTAATATCCTTCCTTCATCTAAGGGCAAAACAAACAACGACGGGTGGAGGTTTTTGTTAATTCCATGCCCCTCAAGTATCACGAATCCCTTTTCGAGGACTTGTTCACATAAAGAGTTTTCCGTTAGTTTCTTGTCACTAGATCCAACGCTTTTAATAACTTGTCTTAACATGCTCTCGATATCGTTCAGTCTTCTCAGTATTTCAACGTCACTCTTTAAGTATTTCTCTTCTATAATTTTTCTCCTATTGCTTTCATTACCAAGTAGATAATTTAAAAACTCGTCATCCACAATTTAACCTTAAAGATTAAAAAGAGGAAAGGGAGAGATGAAAGTTACGGTTAGATATTTCGCTTTTCTATTAGATTTCACCGGTAAAGAGTACGAAATAGTGGAAACAGATTGCAAGACCGTGGAATGTCTCATCTCAGAGTTAGAGGCGAAATACGGTAAGGAATTCGGAAAAATAGTCAGAGAAGGACTAGGAAATATAAAAATCTCGATCTTAGTCAACGGTAAGAAACAAGAAGAAATCAATAACGGTGATGAGGTGGCAATCTTTCCCCCGCCTGCTGGAGGGGAACTGAGGATAGGTGGGACGTTGGATATATTAGAGGAAATAAGGAAGTTCAGAGAGGAAGCGGGAGAAGATGTAGGTTCAATGGTAATCTATTTGGGTATTGTTAAAGGAGTTGTAGAAGGGCATAAGGTATACAAGTTAAAGTACCAAGCTTATGAGGATTACACGAAAAAAAGGTTCGAGGAAATAATCTCCTCTCTCAAGGAGAAATATAAGGATCTTGTGAAGATTAAGATAATTCACGTAATCGATGAATTAAAGCCTGGTGAGGACGTTTTCTTAGTCATGGCCTTAGGGAGAGGGAGGAAAGAAGCAATTAGAGCTGTAGAGGATGCCGTTGAAATGGTAAAGCACTCGACTGGTATATGGAAACTTGAGGTAAGAGACGACGGAGAGTTCTGGGTAGTTGCTGGTAATACAAGGGTGAAGAGGAATGATAAAGCCGGTAGCGCTTAGTATTGCTGGCTTTGACAGCGGTAACGGTGCTGGAGTAGAGACGGATATTAAGGTTTATGAAATCATGGGTGTTCACGGAGTAGGGGTAACCACAGCGATTACGTCCCAAAACACCCTCGGCATCTCTCACGTTTTTCCCATACCTTCTGAAGTTGTCAAGAGGCAATTAGAGGCATTGCTTTCTGACTTCGAAGTCAAGTCTGCGAAACTGGGGATGGTTTATACTAAAGAACAATTTAACGTGGTAGTTGAGTTGTTAGCGGACAAAATTCCGTTAGTAACAGATCCCGTGATATACGCAAAAGACGGCACTCCCTTAATAAAAGACATCGAGGATTATAAAAAGGTCATATTACCGAGAACAACAGTCTTGACACCTAATGCTGTTGAGGCTTCGATTCTGTCTGGAGTTAAGGTTATGGGAATTAATGATGCTGAAAAAGCTTGTAAAGAGCTCTCGAGGCAGTACAACATCCCGTATGTCATAGTGAAGGGTGGCCACATAGAAGGAGAGTATAGTATAGACGTCCTTTACGACGGCGAGAAAGATCAGTACTTCAAAATAGGTTACAAGAGAATAGTTTATAACAAGAACACTCATGGGACAGGTAGTGTTTTCGCTACGGCAATTTCAGCCGGGTTAGCAAAAGGAAAAGACGTTGTTTTCTCTTTCAGATCCGCTAGAGAGCTACTCCAAAAGGCTATATATTACGGGCTTAATATCGGAAAGGGTATAGGTCCCGTTGATCCGATTACTCCCGCACTTGTAAAGTCTATGAAGTTCGAGGTAATTGAAGAAATGCATAAATTTGCCTACGAAGTTGAACAATGGAAGAACTTTTATAAGTTAATCCCCGAATTACAATCTAACTTAGCCCATTCAATAGATCCTGATTTCGTAACTGGCTTAGAGGATATAGCGGTGTTCAGGGATAGGTTAGTTAGAAACTGGGACAATAAAGTAAAAGTTGGCTTACCCGTAGTGTTCGGTAAACCTACCCATACGGCAAGGCTTTTATTATCGATCATGAAGTTCAAGAAGGACGCCAGAGTTTTAATTAACATCAAGTTCACAGACGAGGTAGTAAGACTTCTCAAGGAGATAGGATATGAGGTTATTGAAGTAAACAAGGAGCTAGAGCCCAACCCCCAAATAGAGGGTAAAAGCATGGAATGGTTGGTTAATCATGTTTACATGACTTACGGAGATGTCCCTAATGTGATATTCGACCGAGGTGTTAAGGGTAAAGAGGCGATGATAAGGCTTTGGACTAGTTCAGTAGAAGAAATATTAAGTGCGCTAAAATATTTAAGTGATAGGCTATGACGGACATAGATCTAGAAAGAATACTTTCAGGAGGAAAGAATTTAGTCAGGACTGGATGGATGCAGAGGGGAGTTCCACCATCAGTGGGTGAGACCGTAGCACAACACAGTTGGGAGGCAGGAATATTGGCTTACTACATATCTAAAAAGCTGAAAGAGAAAGGAGTCAATGTGTCGCCAGAGAAAGCGGTAGCAATAGCAGTGTTTCACGACATAGGGGAGAGCCTTTTAGGCGATCTACCTAAATGGGCTACTGATAGACTTCCTCAAAAGGAGGAAATTGAGAAGGAAGCAATTAAACAGTTAGGTCTTGGAGAGGAGCTTTTCGAGGAGTATAAAAACAGGTCTTTGGAGGGACAAATAGCGAAGTTGAGCGAGATGTTAGCTACTTATCTTCAAGCTAAGAGGTACTTGAGACAAGGTTATGATGTCAAGGAAATTATGGAGACCTATTTCAGTGTATTACAAGAGATGAAGAGAAGAAGTCCTTTCAATTTAATAGAAAATCATATAGATTTTCTAATAAATGATTTAATTAAGTAGCTCCCTTATTTTTAATAGGGAGAAATTATGAAAATGGGTCCAGGTAAAAAAGCACCTGATGAAGTAAACGTACTAATAGAAATACCAATGGGTTCAAATATAAAATACGAATACGACGAAGAGGAGGACGTAGTAAAGGTAGACAGAGTTCTTTATACGTCTATGATGTACCCGTTCAATTACGGTTTCGTACCCGGTACTCTAGAGGAGGATGGAGACCCTATAGACGTTTTAGTGATAACGTCATATCCTATAATGCCTGGTACTGCTATTGAAGCTAGACCTGTGGGGATTCTTTACATGAGGGATGAGGAGGGAGAAGACGCAAAGATCATTGCAGTTCCAAAGGACAAAATAGACCCAGGCTATTCGAACATAAGAGATATAATCGACTTGCCTGAGGCTGTAAAGAACAAGATCGTACACTTCTTCGAGCACTATAAAGAGCTGGAGCCAGGTAAATGGGTAAAAGTTTCCGGTTGGGGATCTACAAACGAAGCCAAGGCTAGAATAAATGCTGCAATTAAAAGGGCTTCAGGAAAATGAATAATGTGGTTTTTTATCCCTGATTCTTTCCTCATAATTATTATTTTACTCCTATCATTTATCCCAGCTTTATGGAACCTTTTACAAGTCTATTATTACAGAGTGGGTTTGAAAGCTACTAGTGATATAAAACCACAAGGTAGAGGAGAAAAGTTCTTTTCCGTAATAATTGCGGTAAAAGGAGAAGACAGAGAGACTATAAAAGGACTGATTGATAATTTGTCCTCTTTAGATTATCGAAATTATGAAGTGATTATAGTCTCAGATGACGATGAGACTCACTTTAAGGAAATATTTGGTGATCTCACCCTGCCTAAAAACTTCAGAATCTTCAGAAGGGATAATCCTAAAGGGGGTAAGGCTGGAGCGCTAAATTTCGCTTGTAGTAAAGGAATAGGCGATTATTTTGTTTTTCTTGATGCAGATGCGAGAGTAGATAAGGAATTCTTGAAGAGGTTAAACAAAGAGGATTTTAATGCTGCAGCCTTTAAAATTTCAATATACGGAGTTGAGACAGAGTTACAGAAGTATTATAGGGACTTCACAGACAAGGTCATGATATCTCTGTTTAGGGGTAGGAATTCATTAGGATTACCGATTTTTCCCAACGGTTCTGCTTTCTCCATAAAGAGAGATATGTTGTGGAATGTGGGTATGTGGAAGGAGGGCGTAATAGCAGAGGATTTAGAACTTGGAATAAGGCTTTTCCTTAAAGGGGTAAAGGTCGAGTACTTCCACGATATAACAGTCTTATCAAAAGCCCCTTATACTTTACACGACCTCTTCAAACAGATCGAGAGGTGGTCTTACGGTTCCTCGCAAATACTCTTATTGTCTTTAAAGATGTTAGGGAAAGGATTTAAGGGAGTTGAGGGGTTCATCTATGCTCAGCAGTGGGGAATCTATCCCTTGTTTTTATTAACTTTGCTGTTCTTCAACGGAATGGAATTTCTACTTGGAATAAACCAATCAATCCTCTTATTACCGCTAATCATTTACGGAGTATCTACAGCGGCTTATGCCTTATCTTTAGGTCAGAAGGAGGGAGATTTTAGCATTGTAGTAACTATAATAAATGCTTCAACTTCAGGATATTGGAAAGGACTTCTGAAAATCCCGTATAAGTGGAGGGTTACTCCGAAACAGAGAAGAGAGGAAGAAAGTCAAAAATCTTCATCTAAAGAATTGCCAATTTTCTTGTTGAGCTTCATCAACTCCCTATGTGGATATTGGTTGTCTAGCTTGATTCTATTGGGACTGGCGATTATGGAGTCACTTGCTTAGCACCGGACATCACTTGTACTTCTCTCATGGCCTCTTCTGGTCTTAGAGAGTATTTAATTATATACTTCTTTAGTAGCTTATAGCTATCCCTACTTTGTATTATCTGCCTTGTGCTTGCCAAGATCTTCAAGTAAGTAGCTCTCCTTTCGATTTCAGCTTTCACATCATCAAAGTTCTTTCCACTTTCCTCTACTCTAGCCCTTAATACCACAGCAGCGTTGTAGTCAATTATATGTGTGTCTGTATTAGGATCCCATCTTACACTTTGCCTTAGGTCGTTGTACGACACTATTTCATTTATTGCGACAGCTCTTCTTCTTAAGAGTATCTTATCGCCCACATATACTGGTAATCTCCTTACAGTTACAATTATGTTCATCATTGGTATCCACTCGGAAGGAATATTTAGCGGTTCGTTCATCAACCTCTTTACTGCGCTTTCAGCGTCGTAGGCATGGAATGTTGTAGCTCCACCGTGTCCAGTTGATATAGCCTGGAACAATACATATGCTTCCTCACCTCTGATCTCACCGACTACTATTATATCAGGCCTATATCTCAGGGATAACTTTAGTAGATCCATTAATGTTACTTCTTTTCCTAAACCTCCGTAAGCAGGTCTTGCATATAATTGTACCCAGTTATCTTGTGCCAGTCTAATCTCGGGGATATCCTCTATAGACATTATCTTCATCGACTCTTTGACCAAGTTTAGGATAGCGTTCATTACGGTGGTCTTACCAGCTCCGGTTACTCCTATGACCATGAATGACAGCTTCATATCTATAGCATACCATAAGTATGCTGCAGCCTCTGGTGAAAGGACTTTGCTATTTATTAAGTCCAATATTGTGATCGGACTCTCGGCGAACCTCCTTATTACAAAGGAAGAACCGTTAGCCGATACTTCTCTCCTAAAAGTTGCTGCAATTCTATCTCCTTTAGGTAATATACCGTCAGCTATAGGTGTTGCTACTGAAATGGTCTTATTAGCTAAAGATATGAATCTTAAGACTAGTTCGTCAATAAGTTGTTCACCGTCGATTACCCTGTCGAACATGTTCATTTGCTTCGTAATTATTATGTTTGTTGGAGTATACTCGAATTGTCGGTGGTATACGTAAATGGGTAGATTAAGTCCACTAGAGGAGATATCCTCAACATTATGATCTAATAGTAAGGGCGTAAGTATATTGTAACCGAACATGTTTCTGAGCAAATAATAGAGCGCTACCTTAAACGGTGTTGATAATACGTTTAGTTCTCCTACTTTACCTTGGAATACCTTGAGTTCCGGTCTCTTAGCATTAAGGTCTACTAAGATTTTCCCTAAAGGCACGTGGTCTGCATCAGATAGTAAGCTCCTTTCCACTTCGTCGATTAGCAAGAGGTATAAATTGAACGTGTTGACGTCCATCAAAGGTTCGATCAAGTTGTATTTGTATATTCCCTTTTCCTCGTCATAAGTTATGAAGACGTTTGGTTTTGCTATCGAGAGTTCGATTCTGTTCTGGCTAAAGTCGTTTGCTATTTGCTCTGGAATTATATTGGATAAGTCGATGTCATACTGAGAATAAACCTCTCCCTCAATGCTTTGTACCGGTATAAATAACGGGTAAAGTGAGAAGGGAAGATCTAAGTCGTCTATTTTAGGGGTGATTTTTTTGTTCCCGCTGGAAAATTTAGGTAATTTTAACTTTAATTTTTGTGAACTCATTATCATATATTAACTTCCTCTTCTATATAAGCTTTCATAATGTTGGAGTTTGATTCGATATAAATGAGAAGTGTAGCAGTAGGGTCATTAAGAGTAGCAACATTGTTATTGTCATGAGAATGATAGAGTGTTTGTAACCGTTGGCTATTCTACCTCTAGCCAATTTTCCAACTAATAGGCCCGCTAGCATAGAGTTAAACACAGAGGATAAAGCAGTCATGTATATTGCTCTCGGAACTAAAGTAGTGGCTACTGCTAGAGGTCCGTATGTGAAAGCATAACCACCAGTACTTATCAGGGATAATATGGCACTTGACAATATTACTGAGGTAATTAAGGCTAGAATCGAACCTATGTAGGGCATGTATAATAATACCTTTATCTTAGAGTAATATTCATTTCTAATTCTTATTTGTGAATCAAGCTGATCGGCTAATATCTCTACCGATTCTGGCGTTAAACTTCCTATTTCCACCATGTCGGCTAAGGAGTTAAACGCTACTTGTGTGGGGAAGTCTACTATTGTCTGAGATGCCTTCCTAAATGCGTCCTTCACGGGCATACCTAACTTTATATAAGCATAAAGTCTCTTCAAAATGCCCTGTAATTTACCCATCTCTTTATTGTCCTTCAAGTTCTTAATAATAGTCTCTGGGGATAAACCGGCTCTGACTCCTTCACCAATGGCCCTGAGAAGTCTCACTACGTAGATATCATAGCCTGTGCCTTCGTTCAGTTCCCTCTGTGCCATTATAGTAGGCGGTATCATTGCTATTATGAATCCAAGTGTTAATCCTATCACAGTTGCAGGAACGTAATAAGTCGTCCCACTCAGTGTGAACATTCCAATTATCAAATATTGGGGAGCCACGGATGGATAGTGGAAAATTCTTGACATTAATGGCTCTAGAATTATCATTAAAACAATACCTAAGATAAATCCAACAGGAAATAGCTCTAAGAATAATTTATCTGCTTTCAAAGGTTTCTCTGGGAATTTAAATTGAATTGAATCAACTGCAAATATGAAAAGTACGTTAACCATTGGGACAAATATTACTACTAAAATACCGATGATAGGTAGTGGTAGTAACTGGAGTAACGTAAATACTGACTCTAGAATTAGAATAAGATATATGGTTATGAAACCTGAAGCTAACCACGTTACATATCCTTCCCCCACACCTGATAATCTGTCAGCAGCTACAGCAGCGAGTAACTCAATTTTCTTTATAATATCCTTAACCTTAGTAGTCATAGTCTCGTAAACGGGCGCCCCACTAACTACAGCTGTTATGTATGTAGTCATTAGCTCCTCGTAGAGCTTTGAGGGTACAATTCTAATTGAGCTGTCAACAGCTCTTTCCACACTCTCTCCTAGATAGTTCATCCTTTTTACGATGTATTTGGAAACTCCATTAATGTAAGTAAAAGCTCTGGTCTTGCTAAGGTTTTCAAACAATATCTTTGGTGATAAGCCAGATCTAAGGAATACCAAGAACAATGCTGCAAATGCAGGTGTTTCAGCTTCTATACCTATTCTTCTACTATCGATCTTCTGCGAAATATTAAGGTTAAACAAAAGGTAGGTTACTGGCGGAATTATAACGCCGAATATGAAGCTCATTATTCCGAGTACTGCGAACTTACGATCACCAGTTAGCACAAAGTCTCTGATAGAAATTACGCCTGCAACTAAAAGAACTATCATAAATATTATAGAAATTGTTAGAAAGAATATTAATCTCGAAGCTAAGATCTGAGGGTCATCGGGTAGCCCAGCTTTTTCAAGCTTCTTTCCTAATGATTTGGCAAAGAATTTGGCAAAGGATGATTTATAAAACATTAAGTCGATAGCACTATAATTAGGTTTAGAAGGTGAGTTCGAGTTATTTTTATTAGTTTTTTTTCTTCCGATTGAAATTGCCATTAAGATAATTTAGACTATGTGTGAAATATAAACCTTTATAGATGGTTTACAACATAGTAGGGGTCGGACTTTCATCGATGTTTCATGAATTTGTATTCAACCTCTCGTCCTCATTCCCCTTGTCCGGCTCCCCATGCCGTCTACGGGAGCGGTAGTTGAACCACTCCCTTCAAGGACATAGGGAGCCTCATCGAACCCATCCTCCCCCTCACATTGCTCATCGAGTTCACTGTAGGGCTCTCTTCTACATTTTGGTATGTAACTACAAAATTTATAAACTTCACGAGAAGAGTTAGGAATGTTAAATAATATCATAAGACATAAAATTCACGGTTTATCTAGAACTTTTGTCGACGGCAAAGTGATAAGTGACGTTATAGAAGTTTATCCATTATATTTCACGAGATATATCTAAGTTATACTTCCTTGGGCTTCAGTGTCTCTCTGTCAAGTATGTATCTCCACTATATCTCCGTCATCCAATATGTGATCCGCACCTACTTTTTGTCCAGGGAATTTTGCAGATTTCCCCCAAATCTTCGCATATTTGAACTGTTCAGCAAATTCATTATGGAGCTTTCTTGCAACATCGATAACAGTAGACCCTCTCTTTACTACTAGGGGTTCACCGGATGGCTTAGATCCAGGCTCTTTGGTGTAAACTCTTATAACGTCTAAGGCTCTAAATATGCTTTCTTTTAACTTCTCTAAGTCTTTCCATTTCACCACTATTGTATCTGGGTCTGAAAATTCCTCTAAAGTCACTGTCACTGACGGTTTATAGATAGTAGTCTGAAATACTTCTCTTTCTACATCATCAAGTGTTACTTCACCGAAGATTTTTACTAGAGCATTCTTTATGCCGAAACTCTCTAAGTACCTTCTAATTTCATCCTCTGTGGTATTAACAAGTTTGCCCATTAGGACAATCCTTATTCCAGTATTACCTTGCCTCGCCCTATCTATTACTATCTTGCCTTTAGGTTTACGTAATGTCACACCGTTAGAATCGAGATACGCTTTTATGTTATCGAACATTGTCTTATCTCTGACAACTATCAGTAATTCATCGGCGTTCTTAGCTAAACCGAGTATTCGTCCTATCAAGCTTCTTGCCTCGAATATTAATGGAGGCGTGTTAACCAACTGGATCTGAACATCTAAATACTTCATCATACCCGGAACGGGTAATTCTTCTGGATCGTTCTTCACATTAGTCAGTTTTCTCATTAGTTCGTTCTTTAATTGGTTATCGCCTATCATTACAACTTGTCCGGCTCCCTCTTTCTCGATAAAAAATTGTAGGCCTCTCCCGACAGAGGAGGACTTCCTCCTTTCTAGCTGGGCTTCCTCCTTAAGCTCGGCGAGTCGTCTTTTAGCCCAATAAACTAGGTTTTCAGTACCTTTGTGTTTTGGGACTGCACTTAGGAAATCTTGTAAAGCTTTAATTTTCTCTTCTGTAGTCTTAGCATCCATGTATTTAATCCACTTAGCTTTAGCCTCAGCCGGTAAGTTAGTAACCATATTTACTAATATAATAATTAGGTGCTATCTCTTGTAAAATTTTCCACGACCTTCTTATGATCGGAGGTGGAGTTGAGGAAACAGAGTAAACTTGTTTAATCCAATCTACCGTTTTATCATCTCCCGGGTAACCGCTGCCAAAATCACCGTATTTTTGTTTGAGGATATCAACGTATTTATCCCGTATCACTTTGGCTACAATACTTGCTGCGCTACATTCCGGGTATAATACGTCAGCATTATGTATAACATTAGGCTCAGCTCCTATCTCTTTAATGAACCTAATAACTCTTTCCTCTTTTCCTACTTTATCAACTGTAACTCTGCCAGGCTTGAAAGGGAGGGCGGATTGAATTATTTTTATGACGCTGTCATATGTTAATTCGTTTAGGTTCTTCGCATCTATATCCTCGGGAAAGACCTTGACTATTGTTACGCTTAAACTATAATATAGAATTAACTTAAATAGTTCTTCTCTCTTCTCCCTCTTCAGCTTTTTACTATCTTTAACTCCTAATTTTGCTAAGAGCTCTGCCTTATCTTCTTCTATCACAACACCGGCTACTATCATCGGTCCTATTAGTGAGCCCCTACCAGCCTCGTCTACTCCTAGAAGGATCATATTCTTACTGAAATCACAAGCTTAGCAAACTTTTTACCGTTTTTTATTGTCTCGTCCTGATAAGTCTCGATCACTTTTACGTCTTTAACACTTGAAGTAAAAGCTGAGACGACTCTCCTCGCTACGCTTTTCTTAATAAAATAATAGTCTATGCCTTCTTTACCTTCAGCTATGTCCGATAGGTTTTCAATTGCCTCACGATCAAAGAATGACTCAAAAACGTTCTTCTTCTCAGGTGATAAACTTCCCTCAGTTTTACTTCTCAATTGAATAATTGCTTCATAATATTTTGACTTCTTCTTTATACAATCAGGGCAAACTACCTTATCTACTTTAAGGCTTACAGTCTTTATGGCTCTGAATTCTTTTCCCTTTATTCTTCCCTTGAATTCTACATCTACAAAGGAGTGACCGTTAGGGTCTGAATACTGATTAGCAATACTGTAGTTAAACTCCTCGATGTTGGGATCGAGCTTTGTTCTTTTGCTCATCTCTCTGTATATCACTGACTCCACTGGTGAAACTGTTAAGTCTCGGTGCTTAATCCACCTACCCTCAGCCCATTCCGAACCGCAGATCTTGCAGATTTTTCCCTTAATCTCTCTCGGCGTATCTACGAGTTCTTTGGTTTCTAGATAACAGTCAATGCAGAGGGGACCGATCAGTTCAACGTTTTCCCTACCGCATTTAACGCAGAACCTTGTCATCTTACATGTTATAAACTTGAGCGAATTTAACTCCTTCTATTTCCAATACTCCTTCCTTGGCAACATACCCTCTCTTTATAGCTTCATCTACGATCTCTTTACCTACCAAACTTACTACGTTAGCTTCATCGAACAATGTAAAAACGTAGTCTAAGCTGACTTCTTCCCCCGCATAAAACTCCTTATTTATCTCTAGCGATATATCTCCTTTCTTGAATATTTTTCCCAATAGTTCGGGTTCACATACGTTAACAAAAACATAACCTTGTTCCCTTATCACGTTTAAAAGAACTTTTCTCATATGGGTTTCACCGGTGTTTGAGCTCCACATGCGAGACAAGAGATATACCATATTTTTTTATCCGTCTTCAACACGGTGTCTAAGCTCTTACAAGTGCTACATTGCACATAACTCCTCAAAAACCTGTCCATCAATGCGTTTATCACCGATGAAGTGAACTTACCCTGAATTACAAGTTGTCCGTTTTCATTGACTGAACCTGGAGCACCTAACTCCTTGAGTAAGTACCTCATACATATCTTATTATCCCTCCTGATCCTATCGCAGTACTCCGCAAAGTTTTTAATAATAGTAGTAGCTCCGATGTGAAGGATCACTAAGCTAGGTAGAGTCTGTCCTCCCACTTTCATATCTTTTTCGGGTAGCTTCTTATACAATCTGTCTAGTAAAGCCTCATATTGTTTATCCGTTTGTTGTGAGTCCACAAGTAATCTTAAGAATTCGAAGGTTTATATTACTTGTGATTTACAGTGAAGGTTTATATTGAAACCTACGGGTGTGCATTGAATAAAGGAGATAGTTACATAATGATGACTTTACTAAGAGAGAACGGACACGAGATAGTGAAAGAACTTGATGAGGCAGACACAATTATCCTAAACACTTGTGCTGTTAGGCTTGAGACTGAGGAGAGAATGAAGCAGAGGATTAAGGAACTTAAAAAGCTGAACAAGAAGCTTATAGTAGCCGGGTGTTTTGCGGGAGCAGAACCAGCAGCGGTGATTTCATTAGCTCCAGAGGCGTCATTAATAGGTCCTCAATCAGTCGAGAAGGTAGTAGAGGTAGTAGAGTCCGACGAGAAGAAGATAATTTTGGAGGGAGAAAAACCATTATTTACACCCAAGGTTTTCGAGGGTAAGATCGCTATAATTCCTATAGCTGACGGATGTGCTGGAGACTGTAACTTCTGTATAACTAAGTTGGCTAGAAGAAAATTGAGGAGTTACCCTCCACATCTCGTAGTTGGTGCAGTAGAAGAAGCTGTAAGGAAAGGAGCAGTAGAGATAGAACTGACAGCCCAAGATTCCGCTGCTTACGGTTTAGATTTAGGAGGAATTAAGCTCTCGGATTTGGTGAACAAAGTAGTAGACGTAGAAGGTGACTTTATGATAAGGATAGGTATGATGACTCCAGAGCTAGCAATGAGGGACTTAGACGGTTTAATAGAGGTCTTGAAGAACAAGAAGGTCTTTAAGTTCGTTCACTTACCAGTGCAAAGCGGTGACAATAACGTATTGAAGTTAATGAATAGGAAGTACACAGTAGAAGAATACAAAGAGATGGTGAATGAGATTAGGAAGAAAATACCTATAGTTAATATAACTACAGACATTATAATTGGTCACCCTGGGGAAGACGAAGAGGCATTTAAGAACACGTTAGAACTCATGAAAGAGTTAAAGTTTGAGAGAATTCATTTAGCAATGTACTCAATAAGACCTAATACCAGAAGTGCTTCAATGAAACAAGTTCCGGATCCAATTAAGAAGATCAGAATGCAAATTGCAAATAAACTTTATGAAGAATTAGCTCGCGAGGTACACAGTGAGTATGTGGGTTCAGTATCTAAAGTTATCACTACGGAACTAGGCAGGAAAGGGTCTGTTATAGGTAGGACTTTAAACTATATTCCCGTGGTGATAAGTGATAAAGTTGAATTGGGTAAATGGGTAGACGTAGAAATTACGGAAGCGTCCTTCTTTGACTTACGAGGAAGGCTAGTGGGTCTCCCTATTCAGGCAACTCATTAAACGATGTTGGCTAATTATTCTAAACTTCACAATAAGTTAAGTTTTAAAAAATTTAAACTACTTTAAACATAATGTTTGTATATGCCAGACGTTTACATTGTCTCGGCTGTAAGGACTCCTATAGGTAAGTTCGGAGGAGCTTATAAGGACGTTCCTCCGGTTGACTTAGGAGCCGTAGTAATAAAAGAAGCGTTAAAAAGAGCTGGAGTAGAACCAAATAAAGTAGACATAACAATAATGGGCAATATACTGAGAGCAGGTCATGGTCAAGACCTAGCAAGACAGGCTGCGGTAAAGGCTGGTGTTCCTATGGAAATAGAAGGGTATTGTGTAGATATGGTATGCTCTTCGGGAATGATAAGCACTATTAACGCTTCACAGATGATCAAGAGCGGAGATGCTGATATTGTTGTGGCAGGAGGAATGGAGAGCATGAGTCAAGCAATGCTAGCAGTTAAGAGTGATGCGAGGTGGGGCGTAAAAATGCTTCTGGGCAAGCAGTTGTCATTCATCGACACTATGTTAATGGACGGGTTAACAGACCCCTTTAACATGAAATTGATGGGTCAAGAAGCGGATATGGTAGCTAAGTCTCATAATTTCACAAGGAGGGAATTAGACGAAATAGCTTACGAGAGTCACAAAAGGGCTGCAATGGCTACAGACAAAGGTTATTTCAAGGACGAGATAGTAAAGGTGACAATTGACGGTAAGGAAATTACCCAAGATGAAGGTATAAGGAGAGATACGTCTATAGAAAAGTTATCCCAATTGAAACCAGCATTTACTCCTGACGGTGTTCACACAGCAGGAAATTCCTCTCAAATAAGCGATGGTGCAGCTGCACTCGTTCTTATGAGTGAGAAAGCAGTAAAGGAATATAAGGTAGAGCCGTTAGCTAAGATTATAGGATACAGTTGGGTAGGTATAGAGAGCTGGAGGTTTACTGAGGCACCAGTGTTTGCCGTGAAGAAGCTTTTACAGAAACTTAATATGGATATTTCTCAATTCGATTATTTCGAGAATAACGAGGCTTTTGCCGTAAATAATGCTTTATACAATAGATACCTAGGCGTTCCTTATGATAGGTTGAACGTATTCGGTGGGGCTATAGCGTTAGGTCATCCTATAGGGGCCAGCGGTGCAAGGATTATTACTACGCTAATTAACGTGTTATCCAAGATGGGTGGTAAAAGAGGTATAGCGAGTATATGCCACGGGACTGGTGGTTCCACAGCAATTGCAATCGAGCTTTTAAGACCTCTATAACTTTAAAGCTTATGCCGTAAATGATATGGTGGTGATTAACTGATTGACTAAAAAGAAGTCAGCATCGCCACAGCCTACAAGAGAAGTTCCGAAGCCTGAAGAAGGAGAGGTCTTATGTGTAGTTAAGAAAATGTTAGGAGCGGAACACATTCAAGTTGTATGCTTGGACGGGAAGGAGAGGTTAGCAAGGATTCCTGGCAAGATGAAGAAAAAAATGTGGATAAGAGAAGGTGATGTAGTTTTAGCAGCTCCTTGGGACTTCCAACCTAGTAAGTGCGATATAGTTTACCGCTATGAGGAGAGCGAAGTGAGGAAGTTGATTGAGGAAAAAGTAGTCAGTGCTGAGATAATCGAGCAATTGAGAGGATAACAGTTTGATTGATGGAAAGAAGAGGAAGGAAGAAAAGAGGATAAAGGATGAGGATCTTTTTAAAGTCGTAGATTCAACGATTGATTCTCGTACTTATCTCTCCCTTATTCAGATCGCAAGGAGATTAAACATAAAGGAGTATTACGGGGCTATATCATCAGGAAAAGAGGCAAAGGTTTACCCAGCTTTAACAAGAGACGGTAAGTGGTATGCAGTAAAGATATATTACGTTAGCACCGCTGCAAGTAAGAGGGCTTTGGAGAAGTACACCTTAGGAGACCCCCGCTTTAAGGACGTTAAGATAAAGACCACGTTTCAGCTTATTGAAATCTGGGCTAGGAAGGAATACAAGAACTTAGCAAGGCTAAGCGATGCTGGAGTGTCAGCTCCTAAGCCAATCTTTGTTTTCCGAAATATCTTGGTTATGGAATTCATAGGTGAGGAAGGAGTAAGGGCCCCCCTCCTAAAAGAGATTCCCGAGGAAGGCATAACTGAAGAATTATATTATGCGATTATTGCAGAGGTAGAGAAAATGGTGAATCTTGCTCACCTAGTTCACGGAGACCTCAGTGAGTATAATATTATGGTATGGGATAACAGACCTTATATAATAGATGTTAGCCAATCCGTTGACATTGAGCATCCGAATGCTCTTGAATTATTACAAAGGGATCTAGAAAATATAAACAGATTTTTTGAAGACCACGCTGTTAACGTGGAGTCAGTGGAGGATATATTAGGTAGACTAGAGATAAGTAATGTGAAAGGCAATGATGTATACGACAGTTCCGGATGATAAGTTACCTTTGATCAAACAGTTAATACCAAAGTTGGAGGAAATAAGTAACTCGACCATAGAACTTGACGAAAAGACTAAATCGATAAAAGTCACGCCCAAGCAGGGAAATGCATATGACGCTATGAAGGTTAGGTCAGTGATAAACGCGATAGGTTTAGGGTTTTCTGTTGACGATTCTATGAAACTTATGTCAGATGATTACACGTTAGAAATTATAGAACTTAAAGACTTCTCTAACGGTCCGGACTCCCTAAGAAGGATTAAAGGGAGGATTATAGGAGAAAAGGGAAAGGCTAAAAAAATAATTCAGGAGTACACAGGTGTTCAAATCCTAGTTGGAGATCATATAGTGGCCCTTTTGGGGAATGTGGAACATATGTCTGTTGCTAAGAGGGCTATTGAAATGTTACTTGAAGGTAAGGAGCATAGTACAGTTTATAAATTTCTAGATGAAGCCGAAAGGGCTCTGTCCTTCTTGTCATCGAAAGGATTAAAAGAAAGACTTGATAAATTCTAAACTATCTATGCTGTATTTACTGGAGTAACTTTTTATTACTTTATTATAGTTTGAGAGAATAAGTTTCGTCTTCTCACTACTCATTAAGTTCTTCAGCCCTTCCACATCCCCTCTGTATGCGTACTGAAAGAAGTGTAAAAGTATTTTTTTTGGTTCACTGAGTATCTCCTCCGTGTTAAACAATTGGGGAGTAGGTTTCATTACTAAAGTGAGGTGAGTTCCCTCGAGCATTGCTATCATAGCCAACTTATAAGCAGAATACTCTCTAGTGGGAGACTTCTTTGATGCCTTCACCTCGATATAGTATTTGTTACCTGATCTCTCAGCCTCAATATCATGAGTAGGCAAATCCACGTATCTGATGTTGGTGAAGCTCATATCTTCTAGGACTTTTATCGCCCTTAACTCCATAGCGAAACCTAGAATTATACCCTTCGCCTTATCCAAAGCGTAGTCTATTTCTTCATCAGTTAAGCCGTATTTTTCCTTTAACTCTTCAATGGTCTTCACAGTATATATAGTGAATTTCATTAAATAAAAGACTTCAAAGAACGTTTTTAGATTTTTTCTATGATTAACACTTTAATTTTATCCCACCCAACCTCTTTTTACCGTCAGTCCTAATTTTAATAACATCCTCTCCGTTGACCTCACTACTCCTAGTCCCGTAAGTTGAAAATAGGTCTTTTTCTAGATCGTATTCAGTAAAGATTCCAACTTCGTTCAACCTTCTGTCAGCATCTTCAAGTGAGGTGAATTCGCTCAAGACCTTAGCAATAGGTGAAGTTTCTATCACGACTTTAGGGTCTAAGAAGAACATAATCGAGGAAACGGGAGTTACATATACTCTTCGAGCCCCGTCTCTGATCTTAACTTCACCAAAGAGTCCCTTAAACGCCTGATAAGGAATTCTAGACGCCTCTGTTCGAACCTCCTTAAGCACTTTTTCAAGTTCTTTCGCCGTCTCCTCGTCAATACCTTTACTATCCTTTAATCCACCTAGAGACGCTATTTCAGCGATCCTCTTGAGAATATAGTCATGCTCTAGCTCACCGTCACTACCTGCACCGATTGTTGCTAACAGAGACCTTGTTCTCAATTTCCCTAACACGTTTAACATCATGAAGTCTATTAACGGACTACCTAATGTCTCTTCACACCCCTTAGCTAAGACATCTCCCCCAGCGTCAACTCCTAAAACAAAGTCGATTTTCATAGATTGAAGGAAATCGTTAATACCTGATACTATTTCCCTCAGCCCTTCCTTAATACATATCGCATAGCCTTTCTGCATATTAACAGCTCTCATTAGCCTGACGATTTGTGGTGTTACTAATTTACCCAACCTGATTGCATAAGAGTTTTGGTTTAGTTCCCTTATTATATCATTTATCTTTACAGTGTTTTCGAAGTCACATATAGGCCCCGGTACGGGGTCTTCCACATATCTTTCCCAAGTCACTGCTCCTATAATAGTGTCATATCCTTTTGATCTCAAGTAAAGAGCAGCAACATATGCTGATACTACGTCCCCTCCTCCGCCCAGTCCAAAAACGAATGCTCTCATCGAATCATATTTAACCATTATGTCATTTTATACTTGAGGTTAAGTAATAAGAAGTACTCAAAGTAATAGGTTAGGTTAACGCGTATTATCTGATCTGATACTTTAAACAATATCACGGGTAAGAATGTCATTAGTGTTCGTAAATGAGCGATGTAATTGATAACTTAAGCTCGTATATAACTAATAATGAATATTCACAAACAGTCGACGTGAACTTAAGAATAGGAGAAGCATTATCTCATATACTTGCAGCTGCATCTATTGTAGAAGAACTAGAAGGTGAAAGTGAAGAAGTAAAAGAGACTGTAAGAAGGTATGTAGACGCTTGGGTGTCCTTTTTAGTCCCAATAGACTATTCCCCTGGAATGGCGGAAATAGTTGGGAGTAAAATAAATAAGAAACTAACTAAAATCTTCCCTGAAATAACGGAGGATGAGTTAGGAGAGACCTTGGACATAGTGATCGAAGCTAAGAGGGAGTTGAGTAACGGAAACCTCCCAGTATTTTACAAGGAAGTAGAAGTAAGGATTGAAAGGGTATTAAGGGTCTTGGGTATTGACCTCAGTGAAATTAAAAAATTCTTGGAAGGAGATATAATTAAGCAGCAGCTCAGGTTGATATCAATATTCGCAATAGCTATCGCAATAGCTAGTGTGTGGGATTCTAAATGGATAGCGGGCTATCAATAACGGCTGAAAAACTAGTTGAGGTTACGGCAAGATATGCTAGTAAAATAAACGTTAAAGATGAGGAGATAGAAAAGCTTGTAGGTCTTTCTTCAAAAGTCATAGCAAAGAGAGTATCACAGAAAGTGGCCTTTTGGCTTGTAGACCATAAAGAGACTTTGTTATACTGTAAACTGTGCGGTAAAGGTCCCTTTACTAAGAAGGGGTTATACTTGCACCTCACCAGGCTTCACAAAGAAGAGATAAAAGGAATGCTAATGGAAGAACTAAAAAATGAAATTAGAACTCTTATATAGAAGACAAAGCTTTGTCAAGGTCTTCTATTAAGTCATCTACGTCTTCTATTCCTACCGAAAGTCTTAACATTGTGTCAGTTATGCCTACTAGTTTTCTCTCTTCTGGTGACAACGTACGATGTGACATCGTAGCTGGGTGGGAAATAGTAGAATTTACTCCACCTAGTGTCTGGGCAGCTAAAATCACGTTAAACTTATTCATTAACCTGATAGAGTCTTCCATAGTACCCTTAACGTCAAAGCTTACAACTCCACCGAATCCCTTTAATACCTTTCTTGCTATCTCATAATCTGGATGTGTTTTTAAACCCGGATAATATACCGTCCTCACCTTAGGATGCTCCATCAGGAACTCCGCTATCTTAAGTGAGTTTGAGTTAATTACGTCCATTCTTATCTTCAAAGTCTTCATCCCTCTTATTACTAGGTATGCTGCATGTGGGTCTAAAGACGTGCCTAATGTCCTCCTTATTAAGTCTATTTTAGTCATATAATCTTTCTTACCAGCAGCTAAGCCTGCTATCACATCATTATGACCGGCGATAAACTTAGAGGCACTGTGAAGGACTATATCAGCTCCCTGAACAATAGGTTTTTGGTTTATCGGAGTGGCAAATGTGGAGTCGACTATTAATAAACTATTGTTTTCTCTACAAACCTTAGACAACGTTACTACGTCTACTACACGCAAAATTGGGTTGGATATGTTTTCTACGAAAACAATATCGTACTTATCGCTAGCTGCGGCTTCAATGATTTTCCCTGGGTTTGCTGCATCTACTTTGACTCCCCAGCTCTTAAGGAAATCATTGAAAAATCTGTAAGTCCTACCGAACATATCTCTATGAATCAGGACTTTGCTACCCGGTTTAACGAGGGTTAGTAAAGTCGAGGAAATAGCTCCCATGCCTGAAGAAAAAGCTACCCCCATTTCCGCCTCTTCTAAATCCGCGATCATCTCGGCTAACTTAAGGACGGTCGGGTTTACTTCCCTACTGTATCTATACTTTTCACCGATTGGATAGGCGTAAGACGAAGTCTGATAGATGGGCGTAGTTATAGCTCCGGTCTCTTGATCTATTCCCTCTTTAGTGACCTTAGTTCCGTCTCTCAACCCAAGCACCTCTTGCTATTTTTGCATCTT
Organism: Stygiolobus sp. CP859M; assembly: GCF_037389975.1. Taxonomy (NCBI): domain Archaea; kingdom Thermoproteati; phylum Thermoproteota; class Thermoprotei; order Sulfolobales; family Sulfolobaceae; genus Stygiolobus; species Stygiolobus sp. CP859M. The sequence goes on from NZ_JBBHKS010000005.1 coordinate 113,406, forward strand.
TAAAGTTACATTCATAACCATACGACTCACAAATTTTAAGTCCTCTCTTTATGATTTCATCCCTTTCAGATTTTTCATCAACGAATACAGCTATAGTCGGTCCAGCTCCGCTAACACATGCACCTATTGCATTATACTTTACCACTTCTTCTTTTAACTTCCAGTAATACGGGAAGAGGGATCCCCTAGACCTTTCTACAATATCGTCGTTAAGACCTAATCTAACTAAATCCCTATCCCCTTTTATGAGTCCCAAGATTAAAGAAGAGAGATACCTAGAGTTCTTAACAAGTTTTTGGAGTTCGATCTGTTTAGGTACCATTTCCCTTGCTCTCTTAGTCTTTGCCTCTATCGTCACCTTAGGGATGAAAAGTATTAGACTGAAGTCCAGATTTATGGGTATTTCAGACACTCTCACGGGCTCGCCAGATATAACGGCTACTACTCCGCCTACCACGCTAGCAGCTACGTTATCTGGGTGAGGTGAGCCCGAAGAGGCGATCTCACCTAGCATCGAGAACCTTACTAGATCGTCTTTGCTTAAGCCTAGGTTAAAAAGTTCGTTTCCGCCAATCACAGCTGCTGCAGCGGAAGCCCCGCTACTTCCCATCCCCAACCCTGGCGGTACACCCTTGTTTACCTTTACCTTCACTTTAGCCTTAATGCCGAACTCTTCCAGCATCTTCATGAGAGCAAAACTCGCGGAGTTACGTTCCGGTTCTTTAGGTACCCCGTTGGCTTCTACTTGAACTTGAAGGGAGGACGAGGGTTGTGAGCTTATCTCAACTATATCGTGAAAAGCGTCATGGGCCATAGCCAAAATGTCAAAACCAGCACCCAAATTTGCTGAGGAAGAATAGGCTTTAGCAATTACAATTTTTTCTTGCATAGGCGTAATGCTGACACATTACTAATAAAGAATTATGTTATTAAGTACTTTCTAACTTCAGTATTTCTTAAGAAAATTTTCAGTTTCTCTTTAGCAACGACTTTCCCTTGATTTAATATCGTGTGGGGTACGAATATTTTAGCCTTCCCTAAGAAGTTGAGGGCTGAAGAGGGATACCTTAGTTTTACAGCAGGATTCTCTACCAGCTTAGACATCCCGACCCAATCCCAATATCCTATCACATCTCCCTCACCGATCTCCATAATATTCCTCTCTAATGTCCTATCACCCTCATTATTATTGTTGTCTAGAAGGTCGCTTACCACAATTATATCTCCAACACCGTACTTCAATGCCTTAAGTGCAGCGAATGTGCCCAAAGGCAAACGTCTAAAAGTGGAAGGTAATTTAGCCATCAATGTAGGTTCTTCTTCGCCTATATAAATGGGGCCGGGATCAATCCTTCTCACGTAAACTTTAACCTTCCCACCTTCTTCTACCTCCTCACCGGGGTTTAACCCAACGTAACCGTCCGCAAGGGCAAACGTGCCGATCATGTAGCTGTCGAAAGGAACTGAGAGAGCATAGAAATCATTGCCTTTTTTAAATAGAAAAACCGGGACATAGGTGAACCTTTTCTTATCGGCGGTTATTCTACTCATGGCTACTGCTTCAATGGTAATCTGTACTTCCGCCTCGCTTCCGCTCATAAGTGCTAAGTATTTCTCGACTATTTGTTCGCTGATCATAATAGTTGATACTATGTTCCCCGGTAGACCGAATACAGGTTTTTCTTTTACCTTAGCTAGGATTGTAGGTTTTCCGGGTTTGAACTTTATCCCGTGAACAATTATCGTACCTTGCTCCTTAATTACCTCGTGAACGTAGTCCTTCTCTCCAGCACTAGTTCCCCCAGTCAGGATCACAGCGTCAGCTTTTTCCAACCCGCGTGAGAGTTCTTCACTTATTTTCTCCTTGTTATCAGGGACTAACACGTTTCCTATCACCTCGTATCCAAGCATTGTCAGCCTAGAGGCTAAATAATATGTATTGGACTCGTAGATCTTTCCAGTGGTCAGCTTCTCCCCAGGTTTTACCAACTCGTCACCGGTTGCAATTATGTATATCTTTAGTTTACGGTAAACCCTCACTTTGTTTATGCCTACTGAAGAAAGTAACGCGATTTTCTCTGGGGTAATTCTTTCACCTTTTCTGAGAATTAACATGCCCTTAGGTATGTCACTACCTACCCAGCCTATGTTCTCACCGAACCTCAGTCTCTTAGCAACTTTCACCTTGTTACCATCCCTAATAGTTTCCTCTACTTTGACTACAGCAGTGGCCCCGCTGGGAATAATTGCTCCCGTGTCGATTTCAATAGCCTCCCCGCGATTTAACTTGACTTGCTTGCCTTCACCTATACTGACTTTATCTATGACTCTGAATTCCCCTGGAGTTTCATCGGATATTATAGCATAGCCGTCTACAGTGGAACGTGAGAAAGGAGGTATGTCGAGAGGTGAGAAAACGTCCTCAGCAGATATTCTCCCTAAAGAGGACAATAAGTCTACTTCTTCAGTATCGGGAAGAGAAGGAGGTAAGGACGAAATAAACTTCTTTAACGCTTCATCTACTGTTAAAAGATTTTCTTCCTTTAAGATCGCACGCATGTAAAAAGAAATATGAAAAACCATTTATATCTTTACATGCTTATGAGGGAGGCTTTTTTCAGTTCGTTCAGAACCACTACGATAGGTTCCCTTACTTGTTCAGGAGATAAGTTTGCCTCTTGACTTATCTGATTTACGATTTGAGTTACGGTTCTGTTACCATCACACATTTCCCATACGTAATAAGCTATGGGAGCTAGCTCGTAAACTTTATCCTCAGAGACTTTGATTATATAGCCTTCTTCGTCTTCACTCTTATCTATAAACTCGCCAATCTTTTGGGGTTTTAAGTCCTTTACTTGGTCGAAGCTAATTCCTTCTTTTTCAGGACCTAAATCACTACTCACTCTTCTTCCTCCCCTTCGTCTTCTCTCCTAGGTCTCGGTCTCCTTCCTCCAAACCTTCTTCCTCCCCTCTGAGGAGGTCTTCTGTAGTCTCCAGCTGATGGTACGTTTTCTGGTATTTGGTCTGCCTCTGGAACTCCGTCTTCTTGTGTTTCTGTTATCTGAGATTTACTTCCAGCGTTTAACTGAACTTGTCCTTTAAAAGCGGTGGTCCATGCATTATCTATCTTTACTACCGAGCCAGCCTTAACAGAACCAGCTAAGTTTCCCCATAACGTTAACTTTATCCTACCTGTTTCGTCTCCGACTATCGCTTCGCTTATAGTTCTTGTTCCGTTCTTTGTTTGTATTTGTCTTGGTTCTCCTGCTTCTATTACTCTTACGGTTAGGTTTACGTTTTCCATTCCGGGTTTTAAGTTACCTACTTTTTCTTCTCCCATACGATTCGACTCTCGAAATTTGTTAATAGTGATTTTCTCGTCGTAGTATAAAAATTTATGTGAATCGTTAATTAAGAGGAAAAACACGGATACTTGTGTTAATAACCAAGAGCAATTAAATCATATATTTAAAACAAGAAATGTAATTCATACTAATGTCAACTTTTAAGCTGAGTATCTATAATATACATGGGATACTATTGTGAGTAATAATAACGTCAATCAGCTATTAGAATATCCTAAAAAATTCATAGAAGCACTATCTGCTCCTTTCGTAGGTAGAGAAGAGGAGGCAAAAGTAATAACTTTGGCTTTGCTCTCAAAAGAGCACGTAATACTCATAGGTGAGCCCGGAACCGCTAAATCCGCATTAGCTAGAAGAGCTGCTGATCTGCTTAATGCTAAGTTCTTCATGTATCTCCTAACTAAGTATACTGAACCTGCAGAGTTATTCGGTGCACTTGATATAAACGCATTAAAGCAGGGGATTTATAAAAGAATAACAAAAGATAGACTTCCAGAGAGCGAAATCGCGTTCTTAGATGAAATATTCAACGCGAATTCCGCAATCCTGAACGCCTTACTCTCATTGCTAAACGAGAGGGTAATATATGACGGTTACAATGTCATTAAAGTTCCCTTGAGAACTCTAATATCTGCCAGCAACAGAGTGCCTGACGAACCAGAGTTAGACGCTCTATATGACAGACTCTTGTTGAGACACTACGCAAGACCCGTAAGCGAGGACCTATGGAAAGATTTGATAAACTCCGCTTGGGACTACGAGTTTTCGGGGAAGTGGAATGTTTCCGAACCACTGATGAGTATTCAACAGTTGGACGAACTTTATACTCTGATCCCTCAAGTCGACTTGTCAGCGGTAAAAGGTAAGCTGCTGAAACTTTATGCAATCCTTGAGGAGAAAGGTATACACTTAAGCGACAGAAGAAAGGGTAAGGTATTGAAAATTGTATCGGCTCACTCAATATTGAATGGTAGAATGAAAGCACTGGAAGAAGACCTAATAGTGTTAAAGTATATAGCACCGAAGGAGTTAGACGATTTCGAGAAGGTATCAGCCCTTCTCTCTGAAGAGCTAAAGACTCCTATTAAGTATATGAAGGAATTGAACGAGATATATTCTAACGTCAAAGAGGCAAGTAAATATGTGGAAGCTGCTAACGAGTCAGACCCTAGGTTGGTTGAGTTAATAAGGAGCTTAAGGGCTACCAGAGATAGAGTATTAGCTCTAGGTAAGGAAAGCGGAGATGACAAAGTAGAGGAGTTTTCAAAAGAGGTTATAAATGAGATTGACAAATTATTGGAGAAAGTAGCTAGAAAGTTGGGGATATATCCTTGAGCGATGGGTTTTTAAGAGGAGTAGATTATGATGACCCTCTAGTTAGATATAGGGGGGAGAGGATTAGTTATACTCTGAAAAAACTTTTAGGTAGAGAAATTCAATTAGATGAAAACTTCCTAATAGATACGTTTTATCTCCACTATTTACCGATGCCGATCCCTAAGACCAAGGGTGAAGTATCAAAGGAAAAGGAGATTATGTTCAATTTTATAGATATGATGCTTAACTCAGACCTTGTCTTAAGAAACAGAGAGTATTCGATAGCTAATTCCGCAGTAAGCATGGCACTATCTGTGAGTTACGTTCAGAATTTGATCGAGGAGCTGGAGAGGATTAAGAGAACTTCCCAGTCCCAGGAAGAGAGGCAAATGGCGGAGCAAATACTGAACGGTCTTATGAAAGGTAGCGGAATGAGAGAAGGTAAAAAGAACAGTGAGACACAGCAGAATCAACAGATGGAGAAGCTGATGAAGCAAGTTCATGAGAAAGCGCTAAATAAGGCTATGGAAGACGCTGAATCTGTAAGGAGTATGCAGAGAATCGTAGGAGGAAATGGAGCTGGTACTGGTTCAATTCTTAACTTTGAAGGGGAAATACATGAAGTTCTCAGGCTTGCTAGGAATACTGAGATTAAGAAGATTCTAGAATTCTTAAGTGGTATGCCGAGGCTCGGCAGTTACACTAAGAAAAAGACTACTAGATTTTCAAGAGGTGAGCTTTATGGTTACGAGGAGGGTTCAGATCTAGAGAGGCTCGTTCCATCCGAGCTAGCTTACCCTGAAGAGCTATTTTACATAAAGTTGGCAGAATCCCAGTTACTACTATATCAGAAGAGGATAAAGGAAGTTTTAGGACCAATTTACTTGTTGCTTGACAAATCAGGCAGTATGGATGGGGAAAAGATAATTTGGGCTAAAGCAGTAGCACTAGCACTATACAGCAGGGCAAGGAGAGAGAACAGAGACTTTTACATAAGGTTCTTCGACAATATACCTTATCCCTTAATAAAGGTCATAAGGAACGCTAAAAGTAAGGACATAATAAAGATGATAGAGTATATAGGTAAAATAAGAGGAGGCGGAGGGACTGACATAAGCCGTTCTATAATTTCCGCGTGTGAGGACATTAAAGAAGGCCATGTTAAGGGTGTTAGTGAGATAATATTGTTAACTGACGGAGAGGATAAGATAGCGGAGACGACGGTTAGGAGGTCATTAAAAGAGGCTAATTCCACGCTGATAAGCGTAATGATCAGAGGAGACAACGCGGATTTGAGAAGGGTAGCAGATCAGTATTTGGTCGTGTATAAGTTAGATCATGATGACTTACTTAGAGTTGTAGAAGCATGAAGACGGAGGTCTCAGTATCATTCACCGCTAATGCGGCGTCAACTGAGCATGGCGTCGCCTATATTACAATCTAAGAAAAAGTATAAAAATGTTGAGAGACCCGAACTCTGACTAATGTGATGAGGAAGTTTTTACTGAAGAAAGGTATGACTGTAAATATTTCAAGTCTTCTTCTAAGTTTTTCTCATTTTCTTCTTTTATCCACATCAGACCGCCTGCAGCGTCTACGATTTCTCCTCTTAACTTTAGATCTTTAACTCTGTCCTTCCAATTAAATACATCCTTAGTAATAATATAAACGTATAAGTCTCCTTCATTTCTTAAGTGAACTTTCCCCCAGAAATTACCGAAAGAGTACTCAAATTCCTTAGCAAACGGTGGTTTATCAGGCCTCTCACTTACTGTATACCAGCCTTTCGTAATCTTTCCTCCTAGTTTAGTGAAAACGTTAATAATAGCTTCCTCATCCATTAAATAACACCCTTACTCTTTAATATTTCGGTAGCGTATTTACCTATCCCTAACTCTTCGGGTGAAAATCCGAAAGCTAGTCCCAGCAATTGCGTGATATAAATCGCAGGCATTGTCCAATTCACGTTAAATTCACTCATTATTCTAGTTTGTAGCGAGTCTAATTGTAAGTGGCAGAGGCTACAAGGATGAACCAATATGTCCGCTTGTTGATCCTTGGCACTTTTGAGTACATTAAAAGCGAGCTTAATCCCAACTTTAGGATTGCTACCCATTAGAGGAAATCCACAACAAGCCTTGTTCATAGGGAATGGAACTGGGGTAGCACCAGTAGCAGCTATCAGGTCTTCCATACTATGAGGTTTAAATGCGGGTTCAAAACCCATGATTTCCTCTGGTCTTAGCATTTGGCAACCATAGTAAGATGCTACCTTCAATCCAGTTAAAGGTCTCTTTACCCTTTCCTTGATTTTCTCAATTCCTACGTCTCTTACTAATACCCACACTATGTGTTCTGCAGTTGCTTTACCCTGATAACTTATCGAGGTTCCCTTCATTCTCTTTTCTGCTTCTTTTCTCAATTCCTTATTCTCTTTATACTTGAACGTAGCTAATCTGTGACTGTGTAAGCACACGCTACACGGTGTGACCATTTTAGTATGGCCCATCTTCTCGACTGTGGATAAGTTCCTGAGATTTAAGGCAATGTGACCTATTTCGTCATATTCGTCTAAGAAGCCTCCCCCGCAGCAATTCCAGTCTTTGACTTCCTCTAACTTGAGACCAAGAGTCTCAAAGACCTTCCTAGTAGCTATATCTACATCTTTCGAAAGTCCGTGAGATGCACAGCCAGGATAGTAAGCGTAGGACATTTTACTCACCTCTTAATATCTTTCTCACTTCAGTTATATTCTCTACGGGTTTCTCTTTAATAAGAGCATACTTTAATTTACCGCTCTGTAGTAAGAATATCATATCCCTTAAGGATCCGATGAGGCCGTAGGTACTTAGGTAAACTTTTGCTTCCTCAATTTTTCCACTTTCGAAAATTGAATTGAACACGGCTTCTGTGTGTTTTTCTCCGGTCTCTATAACCGGTGTTTTCACCTTAGCTATCTTCGTATAAGCCCTAGTCTTCTTTATCGCAGTAACAGGCTCAACATCTCTCGGACACACGTTATAACACATGTAACAATAAGTGCATCTCCATGCACTATCTAGTAATATTTTCTCTCTTTCTTCAGTAATTGTATCCCTCGGATCTGCCAAAAATCTGAATCCCTTTGCGTGAGCTGCAGGGCCCAAGAATTCTGGGTCGTTTCTAACACTCGGGCAAGAAGATACGCATAGCCCACACCATATGCACTGTGCAAACTTCCACAACATCCTCTGGTCTTCGGGCTTCAACCTGTGCTCAGCTTCTCCTTTTAAAACTTGCTCGTTTGGATAAAGTCTCGGCTTTACTTTATACATTCTCTGATAAAAGTCATCTAAATCTACTATCAGATCCTTGATCGGTCTGAAGTAGTCCATTGGCTCTATAGTGATTACGTTACTTTCATACTTCTTTACCATATCTAAGACTAGGGTCTTACACGCTAGCCTCGGCTCCCCGTTTATTTTCATCCCGCAGCTACCGCATACAGCCATGTGGCATGCCGCTCTGTAAGCTAGGGTCGGGTCTTGTTCAGTTTTTATCCTTCTCAAGGCTTCAGTAAACTGTGTAAACCTATCTACTTTCAACTTATACTCCTGCCACCAGTTACCTTTTTCTGGGGAAAACCTCTTTACTTTTATTATTACTTCCGCTTCTTCGTTCTGTAAGGACATGACCATCACCTTTTATTTAGTATACTCTTTCCTCAGGTTTCCACTTGGTAATTTTAACGGGCTTATAAGTTATCTCTACTGTGTTCCCCCTCAAATATGCAATTGTGTGTTTTAGCCAGTTCTCATCATCCCTCTTCGGATAATCTAATCTGTAATGGGCACCTCTAGATTCCTTTCTGTTAAGTGCGGTTGAAGCTATAACTAACGCTAAGTCCAGCATGTTCTTCATCTCTAACGCGTTGTAGAACTCAGTGTTGTAGATGTTCGACTTATCCAATACGTAAGTGTCTTTTGCCATTTCTCTTAGCTTTAGTATTTCAGATACCGCGTTTTTCATCCCGTCCTCATTCCTGAACACACCTACGTCCTCCCACATGACCTCCCTTAATTTATTGACTACTTCTCCGAAGTGAACTCCACTCTCTCTCTTGACAACGTCGTAAGCTGACTGTTCCGCTTTTTCAGCCTCTTTATCTATATCTGATGATGGCTCAGTATAGGACTTAAGGAACTCAACTACGGCTCTTCCAGTTTCCCTACCGAAAACCAAAGTCTCCAGCAGGGAGTTGGAACCTAGCCTATTAGCACCGTGCACAGAAACACATGCGGCTTCGCCAGCAGCAAATAGACCCATTATGTCGGGGTTTCTGCCTTCAATGTTTACATCTATACCTCCCATATAGTAGTGCTGAGCCGGTCTTACCGGTATCATCTCTTTGGTAGCGTCAATTCCAGCGAAGGCTTTTGCAGCTTCATAAGCCAAGGCAAGTCTTTCCTTAATGTACTCTTCACCTAAGTGTGTTAAGTCAAGACCTACATATCCACCAGGGAACCCTCTACCTTCCTTAACTTCGGTAAGGATAGCCCTAGAGGCTATATCCCTAGGTGCTAGATCGAGTTTCTTAGGGGCGTATCTAGCCATGAACCTCTCTCCTTTGTTGTTTCTGAGGATTCCTCCCTCGCCCCTCGCTGCCTCGCTTATGAGAATATCTGACGGATAGAGAGCTGTGGGATGAAACTGTACGAATTCAGGGTCTTTTAACGCTACACCGGCTCTCAGAGCCATTGCATATCCGTCGCCAGTGTTGATGTAACTATTAGTGGTGTGTTTATACAGCATCCCCATGCCTCCTGAAGCAATTACTACAGCCCTAGCTTTGAAGAATACCGGAATCATGTTCCTCATGTCGAAGGCAACTACTCCCCTGACCCTGCTCTCGTCCCTAACTAGCTCCCACGCAAACCACTCGAAGTAAAAGTCAACTTTTCCAAGACCTGATGTCCTCTCGTAAACAGTATGGAGAAGTGCCATTCCAGTTTTATCACCAACAAACCTGGTTCTAGGATACGTCTGCCCTCCGAAATACCTTACGGCAATTCTACCATCGGGTTGTCTATTAAATAATGTACCCCAACTTTCTAGGATCTTGACGATCTCACCTGATTTGTAAGCTAAAAGTTCTGCCGCATCTTGGTCTACAAGATAGTCTCCTCCTTTAATCGTGTCGTAAGCCATGTAATCGGGGTTGTCATTAGGGTCAGAATTTCCATCTATGTACGCGGCTATTCCTCCTTCAGCAGATGAAGAGTGGGATCTTGTGGGGAAAACTTTTGAAATGACGGCAACACTATATCCGGCAGAAGCTATTTCATGAGAAGCCATTAATCCAGCTAAACCAGCCCCGATAACCACTACGTCATAATTAACTTTCTCCATAAGATGATTGACGTAAATTCATTTAAAAACCTTGTTCATATTAATTCTTGCAAGGTACGTACAACAAATTTAGGTTTAACATCACTATTCTCCACGTCCTTAGTGGTAGAAATGCCTGTCAAAACTAGAACAGTGTCTATACCAGCGTTGATCCCCATTTTTATGTCAGTCTCGAGTTGATCTCCTATCATGACGGCCTTGTTAAACCCTCTGTCTAATTTTGTTATCATGAAAGCTACCTCGATCATCCAAGGGTTAGGTTTACCAGCGACAAAGTCTGGTGTTCTTTTCAACGCATAGGAGATGGCATCGGCCAACGCTCCAGCACCCAGTTTAAGACCGTCTCTAGAAGGCCATAGTCTATCCATGTTAGTAACAATGAATTTAGCTCCGTTATATACTGCCCTCATCGCCGCGGAGAGTTTTTCGTATGTGCAAAGCCTGTCTAAGCCTATAACTACAGCGTCAGGTGTCTCCTCTTCTAAGTCTCTCGTGTTAAGGAGCCTAAAGCCGTGGTTTTTAAGTTCCTCTACAAGCCCTTCCTCTCCTACTACAAATACGGTCTTTATGTCGGTTTTCTCTTTCATGTAGATCGCAGCAGCAGTACCGCTAGTTATAATATGGTCGGGAGAAATTTTCAGACCTAAGGAATTGAGTTGTCTAGAAAGGAGAACTCTACTAAAACCTGAATTATTCGTTAGGAGTAATACTTTATGGCCGGAATCGATCAAATTTCTTATCGCATATATGTTAGGCCATATTGGTTCTCCTTCTCTCATCAGCACTCCGTCAACGTCACTAATTATTAACTCGTAGTCATTTAAGGACATTTGTCTCAAACTCTTTAACTTTTTCGCTGACCTTAATTTTTAATTCACTTTCATTATCGCTAAAGCCGAAATACCCGAAGGGGTAGTATAATAATGCTTCACAATTCCATTTTCCGGTAAAAGCTGGGGTGATTTTAAAGTAGTATTTGCTATATCGTCCGCTGTAAACCCCTATTAGAAACACTTTTCCTCCCTTCTCGGCTATGTAAATTTCACATTCGTCGCTACTTTTCCTAAGCAATTTATCCACTCCTAAGTCGTCCTTAGACAACAACATTTTAACCCCCATATCACTGTTAAAAATGTGAATTCTGAAGCTATTACGAGAAAATATTACTCGAAGATTAAAAGTTTACCAAATATTAAGGTGATTTCCGGCGTATCGGTTCTTGAGAGCGCTTTAGTCTACTTACGAAGCTTAACGCTAGGAATAGAATATTTCATCTCATTAATCTTATACTTATCAGTAATGTTAATTCTCCTAAGAGAGCTAAAAGTTACATTGTTTTTCTTAGACTTAACTGCGTTCATTTACCTCATTTTCCCCTTTTTTTCGAGAGACTTCCTCTTGTCCTTCGGTATTATTGCCCCTCTAGTCGGATACGGAAGCTTAGCTAGTAAGTCGGAAGCAAAAGCTACTTTAATTATGTTTTTGTCCACTTTTGTACCGTCTATAGCTTTTGGCTTTAGGTTAGACATATTAATTTATTCCATTACAATTACGAGTATTTTCTATATTTACGTTTATTTATTGAACAGAAAGGGAGAAAAGCTTACGGGTCTCAAGTCGTTACAGATTGTAAGACCTTTCATAGAAGGGATAGTTAAAAAGGACTACGAGGCATTAGAGAAATTCCTTGACGGGCTAGGGATTAAAACTAGCTTAAGGATCGGTATGTTTAGGTTTACAAATCACTTCTTTGTCCTGCCGAAAATACATTTCGGGCTAAGCGGTGAAATAGGTAGTTCTAAGTTCCTTTACCACTTAGAAGAGTTGAATCCAAACAACATAGTTTTTCACGGCCCTGGTAGTCATGAGATAGATATTACAAGTAATAAGCAAACAAAGGAGGTAGCTAAGTTAGTCTTTTCCGAAGAGATTAACGAGACAAACTGGAAGGATCAAACCTTTTATGGGATATACCCTTGGAGCTCTCGTTGTAATTTCAGGGGTGTTACACTATTGTTTTCAAACTCATCCCTCACATTCGTTGAGAGACCTGGCAAGGGGATAGATGACCTGCCCTTGAAACTGTGGGATTATGTGACAAAGGGTGCAGACTATATTGTTGACTGTCATAACGAGTATTTAAGTGAGGAATTACCAAGTCACTCGGATAAATGTATAATAGAAAATGTAGAGAACGTGAAAAAGTTCAGGAGATCAGCTACGTTAAAACCACTACTTGTAGCTATAAAGGAAGGTATGGTGAAGAATTGTGAAGGACTATGTAAGAATGTGGTGAGGGTGATAGTAATTTCAGATGGGGAAAAGAAAGTAGGGATAATTTACCTATATGCCAATAACTCCGATCCTTCTCTAACTAAAGCAATTAGAGAAAGAATAGGTAAGCTTGTGGACTTCCCTCTTTTAGTTACACCCGATGATCACACGTGTACCGCGTCTTCAATGAGAGATCTTTATTTACCAGCACAATATTGCAAAGAATTATTAGATCTTGCCGAAAACCTAACGAGGGAGGCAATCTCAGACTTGAAGGAGGTAAAGGTTAGTGTTAAGGAGATAGATGTAAAAGGTGTAAAAGTTTTAGGAAAAATGCTTTCGAACTTTGTAACTGCTTTGGAAGAGGTGGGAAACTACACAATAAGGACTTTTTGGATACCACTAGTTTCCCCGTTGATGTTGTCTTTGTTGCTTATACTAATTACTAATGGCGTTATTAAACTCTAGTATCGTCCTATCTACACTTTCTTTCCACTGGTTTAACATTGTAGGAGATTGAGGATAGTTGAGGTATAGTTGTTTTATCCTCTTCATGTAGTCAGCAACGGTCTTTAACTTGAACAGTAGAGAGGGTCTACCTAAAGCTGATATAACTCTCATAGCTTTATCGGCAGCTGATAAGTGCAAGTCCCCTTTCTCGCTTGCCTCAAGTAGGTCTTCCTCCTTTATGACTTTCCTCTTCATCCCGTAACCTATGTCCTCATCGGTGAGTTTTTGTAGGAACCTTCTGAATATGTCTAAGCTGGCTTGTTTAGCTCCGTATTCGTTTATGTAGCATAAGTTCATGTTCCATAGACCGTTTGTAGTAAAGTCACCAGTCTCATATGCTGATAAGATAGTCCTTGCTGCACAGTACCCTGAGATCATTGCTGAGCCCTTACCACCGCCGTGAACTGGGTTAACTGTATAAGCTGAATCGCCGACTACTATAATTCCATTCCAGACCATTGAATAGAGGGGTCTTCTCGTCGGAACAAGTGCTCCTCCTTTTACTAACAACTTATTTCTGTCCACATCAGGTGCGTAAGTGTCCAAGTACTTCTTATAATACTCGTGGATACTTCCGTATCCCATACCTCCTTGAATTCCCAGTCCCACATTTACTTTGTCCTTACCCTTGGGGAAGTACCACCAATAACCTCCGGGGGAGGCTTTTTGAGTCACATAGATCCTCAAATAGTCACTATCTTCTACATCGTCTTTAGTTAATAAGACCTCTCTGTACGCGATATCTGTATCCCTTTCGTCTAAGTCCTCAGCTACTGGAAGGACTGGAGGTAGTTTGCTTCTGAAACTTCTGGAGTAACCGGTAGCTTCAACTACCACTTTAGTGTAAACCGTAACTTCTTCATTAGTTCTTCTATTGTTCAATACAGCACCTACGACAGTATCATGATCAATTATGGGTTTTACTGCGGTCGTCTGATCCCATATCTCTACTCCTTTAGCTTCTGCTTCTCTAAGTATCCTCTGGTTATAAGCCGGTGCGTTAAGCTCGAATCCTTCACCTTTAACAGTCCAAACGGTCTCCATATCGGGGCTGTATAATTTTATACCGCTTATTTTATTCTCCAACTCATCCCCTCTCGGATAAGGCATACCGAGCCTATCGAAGTGGGCTTTACTTACAGCATCTCCGCAGGGCTTATCTCCTATTCTGTTCCAAGATTTACTGTCTATTAGAAGGACTTTCAGCCCGTGTCCTGCTAGGTGGTAAGCAGTACTTGCACCTGCAAAACCGCCTCCGATGATTAACACATCATACTTTAATTCCTTCAAACTATTCACGCTATTTCTCTTACTCAATTAGTAGGCTTTAAAACTATTTTCTACTTATCCTATACACTAGGGTTTCTGCAGTTATCCTTAAGTAAGTTTGCGCGAGTATTGTTAGGTAATTGAGAGAATAATTTCTCTATTAAACTCCTATTTTCGTTATCACAGTATAAGAGGACTCCATCAGTCTCTTTTTTGCTATTTTCCTCTACGACTTTAGCCATGTCTTCCCTTTTCCATAAGAAAAGTTCGTATCCTATGTCTATATTGTCTAACATTGGCTCCCTTATGTAATCCACGACCTTATGGAAAGGTTGTTGTGATATTACGTTAATAAGCACTTTTTTAGCCCCGCTTGACCTCACGTCTGCAAAGATCTTTCTAAAGGTTTTCTCTAAGTTCTCATCTTTCATTGCTACAAGGACTAGTAATGCTTTCATCTATTTTTGCTCTTGTTGTAAAGTATTAGTGTTTTTCGCTGGTTTGAGGAAATACTGAGTATTTTCTAATATCTTATTTATTGTAAACACTACAATATTATATTGTGATAGCACAAGTAATATACCGAAAATTCGACGAGAAAATTGAGGAGATTACTAGGAAACTAAGGAAGTTAGGGGTTGAAATAGTATTCACTAAGGGTGAAAAAGACGCTGTCTGGATTAATTCCTACAATGTTTGGAGTGAGGGAGATGAATATGACGTGGAGGAAGGTTATTACGACGTTAAGATTTACGAAATGATAAGAAGAGCAAGGTTCGGGGTCAGCTCTTAATTTGGCGTAGGAAGTGAGAAGAATCAGTAATGACTAAGTATCCTCTAGCTTCCGGCGGGTACTCCCTAGTGATACCACCTACGTATATAACTCTTGCCAGCTTATCTATCTCAAGCCTTTTCTGTTGTGCAATTATTATCCAATCCCAAGGACCTGCTCCTACGTTCCTCCTGAGCTGATCTACGTCACCTTGATGCCCGTGTAGTATGTAGTATTTAACCGAGGAGACCTCCGCTATGTACATTGTAGTACCTATAATTTCCTCCCTATATCTAGGTTCTGCCATTATACATTTCAATGCATGAGGATCCATATCTCCTTGAATATAGACTATCTGAGCCCAAGGGGCTATACTCCTTATAACATATAGGACGTCAATAACTCTTGGACACTCGTAGTCCCAGTAGCACTGAGTAGTATCCCCGTCAAGTACAATAGTCTCTGGTTCTTCTTTTTTGATTATCGAAGATAATGTGCTTTCGACGTGCGGTTCTGGAAACCTTATGTTACCCATCACTAGGATCTTCAATCTTAAACCCGTTATTACTAATATGTATTTTAACTATTTTTTATTTTCTCAGAAAGGGTTAGCATTAGAATTTTATAACTCGTATTCATTATTCTTTTTGAACCAAATTGGAGACGAGGACTACGGTGTTACTTTCGGTAATATTGCTTATACTTCCCACAGTGCCAGCATATGTTTTAAATTATCCAGCGTTCTTAGTAGCTTCAGCAATAGGGCTCATTATAGTTCTTTATATTATGTACTCTAACCGTACTTGGGAAACACTTAAGGGGAAGGTAGTAGGGACGTACTTCTCCGGTGTATTCGCCGTAGGTATAACGTTAGGAATATTCTTCTCAGCCTATTCAAAACCGAAACTTTTTGCGGAGACTGGTCTAATATTCATAATACCATTCATAGTCCAATTCCTCCTTTTGCTGAAAGACATATTACCCTCTATGATTAGTAAGGACTTACTTTACTTCAGCAACGGTTACGTACCTTTTCTTCTGGTACTGATAATAGGTTCGGTGATCGGAAGATTTTTGAGTTCATTTTACCCACTGATAATTTTATATTCAGGAACTTTAGTGGTAGCTATTCTGGTATTTTTATACTTTAGGAGAAGTGGGTGAAATGGAAGTAGCGATAGTAGGTGCAGGGCCTGCTGGATTATCTTTAGCCTGGTTTTTGAAAGGTACGAAATATAACGTTACTGTTTATGAAGCGTTAGACGATGTCGGAAAAAAGCCTTGTGCTTGGGGTCTTATGAGCGGGGTTGAGTCCTTACTCCCGATCACGAAAGATAGTATAATTAGCGAGATCAAAGGCTTCAGGATTTATTTGAACGATAAGCTTATACACGACATAAGGGGAAAACAAACTCTCGGTTATATTATAAATAAACCCTTGTTTCTGAAACATCTTGCCGAAAGGCTCAACGTTAAGTTTAATTCGAAAGTCATCAGGAAGAGAGAAGGGGGTAAAGAGGAGTACTATTTGGTTAACGGTGAGAAGATTAACGCGGATAAGGTAGTAATTTCTAACGGTCATTATGAACTACCTAAGGATCATACGGTACCGGCAATTCAATATATTACGGACTACAAGATAGACCCAGAGATAGTTGAGTTTTACTTCTACAGCGATTTGTTAGGATATGCGTGGATATTCCCCGATGATAAAGGTAGTAAGATAGGGATAGGAGGTTATGCCGATGTTAGTTTTCTAAAGGAAAGATTATCTAAATTAGTGAAGGGTAAAGTATTCACTTTTCACGGGGCTAGGGTCTCGGATTATGGTATAGATGAGTTGAGGCTTAACGAGAAGACTTATGTCGGAGAAGCTTTAGGTACTGTATATCCTCTCACTGGAGAGGGTATAAGACCTTCCATACTGAGCTCCAAAATTTACGCTGATACGCTTTTAGGGGACAAGGATTTTGTCAAGGAGTTCAAAGCCTCAAAACTATACTTCACGATTCAAGCCCAGGCTAAAATAATAGATAGTGTCAAGAAGAAAATCATTAGTATTGGTCTACTTTCTAAGCTAATAGCTAAAAGTGACCCAGACCTTGTATATAGAATAGCTATAGGAGACTTTGGCATGTCCGATTTAATTAAGTTGTTTGGGAGGTCACTACTATGACCTATATTCTCGATGACATAGATAAAAAGATAATAAAGATACTTCAGGAAGATGCGAGGACTCCGTTTTCTAAGATAGCTAAAATGCTGAATTTAAGTGAATCTACAATACACATGAGAATGAAGAGACTGAGAGAGAACGGGGTCATAAAGGGGTTTTACGTAGATATAGACCCTGAAGTGATAGGTTACAACGTGGTAGCTTTCGTTATGATTAAAGCTGATCCCAAAAAATATGAGGGAATCTTGAAGAGGATCTCCGAGTTCAAAGAGGTTTTGGAGGTTTATGATGTAACCGGTGAATATTACGCCTTATTAAAGGTGAGAGTTAAAACGAGGGAGGAGTTAGCTAAGGTTCTCGATATGATAGGAAATATGGACGGAGTAACTTCAACATATACAATGTTCGTCTTACGGACTATTAAGGAATTGAGAAGTGTAATTTTAGACTGATCGGTGCGAGAGCTCGTCATCACATTTTCAGCCGGTTTTTTAGTCCTCATTTCTTAAGTTTCTGAATCAGGTGCTGGATAATATATTTTGCAGGGTTTACGTTAGTCGCTTGATAAAATCCCTTCCAGAGCGGAGCCGCGTTTACCTCAAGCACTTTATAACCACCGTCTAAATCCTCGACTACGTCGAGACCAGCGTAATCCAGTCCCAAGACGGTTGTGGACTTCAATGCTATCTCCTCAAGGTATTTGTCCGGTAAGATAACTTGTGTTAAAGCCCCTTGAGCAACATTGGTCTTCCAAGAGGTTTTGTTTATCCTATATATACCGCCTATTACTCTATCTCCAACCACGAAGACTCTTATGTCTCTTTCCGGCTTTCTCACGTATTTCTGTATGTACACAGGTTGATTTACGGACAAAATTGATTTAGCTATCCTGAACGCTATATCTGGGTCTGTAACTCTTACTGCTCCGAGACCAAGGCTTCCCACCAAGGGTTTTATTACCACCTCTTTCCATCGCTCTGCAAGTCTCATAGCTTCAAAGGGACTCTCCACTAATGCGGTCTCAGGTATGGGGATCCCTGCACTTTTTAGCTTTACTAAGCTGCTAAACTTATCTCTAGCGTCGAACATGGATTCAGGTCTATTAATTAACGTTACACCGTTGTTTTCCATAGCTTTCAGTGTGTCGAATCTTTTGATAAGTTGTTCAGTGGAGGATATGAAACCTAAGTTCCTTACGACTCCTCCATCTATCATTAATGTTTTTCCTCCATATGTAAATTCTACACCATTAGTCGTAATAACTGGATTTATCTGTGAAATCCTTAAATATATTGCAGTATGACCATTATTCTTTATTTCTAGAAGTAGTTGCTTAGAAGCCTCAGTGACCTTTTGAGACTCGTGGATTACTGCAATTTTAATAAGTTATCACCAATTTTTTCCTCATATGAGTCGTTTTTATAGTTTATTAATACCCGCCTCGTTAAGTAAACCCGCTGTAAGGAAGTCCGGAATAGATATTACAGCTTCCCTAAACTCTTGCCTTACGTCTATTTTTCTCACCAACGATAAATAGTTAGATACAGCACTAGTATATTCCGCCTTAACATATTCCTTGTAATCTGCACCTTTCAAGTCATAAAGCTGTTTTGCACTCCCTACCAATACCTTCAACTCTCCTTTTTCGTATTTATATACGTCTATGTAATCGTCTATGAGCTGGTAAGCTATTCCCAGTTCTTTTCCCAATTCTATCATAAGATCCACAACTTCTTCTCTTTTCGCTGCAAAAGCAGATAGCATTGTAGACAGTTTAAAGAGACTCGCAGTCTTATACTCTATAGTCTTCATATAATCTACAGGGGTACCGAAAATGTCCTTTAATGCACCTATAGCAGTGTCCCTCCAGAGGTCAATACTTAACTTTAATGCCCTCTCCCCGTAACTCGAGATAATGTTCAATGCGGAGGGAATAAGAAAGTTGGTAATGAATATTACCCTTCTGTTTGTGTAAACTGCCCAAGCCGCCTCCACTCCTCTCCTTGTAAGGTCGTAATCAACAATGTCATCTAAGGCTAGGGAAGATGAGTGAAGGATCTCAGAGGCTAAAGCAGCTTTATATGAATTCGACTGTTCCCCTCCTAAAGCTTCAGTGAAGAACATGGTAAGCGTTGCCCTGAACCTCTTACCGTCCTTCAGAATGTATTTACTCACTTCCAATAACTCCCAGTCCTTTATATCTGATAAGTAATCTTCAATGAGCTTATCAACGATCTCTTTAGTACGTCGCCAATAAGTTAGAAAATCCACTTCATAACACTCTCGCGGGTTGCTTAAATAAATATGTTAAAATTGATAAATAAACTGGTGCAAGTAAAGGGTCAACGTCAAAGATAATCTCCCTCACGTTCTTTCCTTTAGCCCTAAGTTCGAATTCCATACGCCTGACCGTTAAAACATCGGCTCCAGTAGTTATAAATGTATATGTATTGCTAGAACCAAGAAAATCCTCGTGGCTCTTTATTTCAGTATTAAGGTATTTCTGCATTAAATTGCGTGCGGGTAAAAGAAGCGGGGAGAGAACAATTAAACCGTTGAAATCTACTTCCTTAACTTTTTCTTTCAACCATTCCTCTAATGTGTTAAGGGAGTTAAGCTCCTTTAATATTTCCTCACTCCTCTTGTTTTTGTTTATGGACGAGATTTCCTTGAGGAGAGATAAAGACGTCTCTATTTCACATAACTCTCCTTCCTTACTCAAGATTTCCACATCACCTTTACCTTTCTCCTTCTTCATGTCTACGTTACACGTTATCAGATATCCTTCTCCTCCTAGAGACCACATGGAGTCCAAAAAAGGGATGACGTCGTTTTTGTCGTGTAGAAACGCAATTACGTTATTAACGTCAGCGTAAGGCTTCTCCGAGAATAAGAAGTCGTATAAATTAACGAGCCTCACAACTTTTTCCGACAGTTGTGAAAGGGCTCTGTAAAGAGTGAACGCTTCCAATTCACTCTTTCTGTTGTACACTATAGTGAAATCCGAGCCGATTGAGGATAAAAAAGGAATCGAGAAGAGGTTCAGACTAAAGCGGTCTTTAGGGAATTGCAACAACTACACTCTCCGTCATTAGGTTTCTCTGGTAACCTCCTGATAACTTCGTATAGGAGCTTTCTGGCCTTTTCAGTGTTCTCGGACATGACTTTAGTAACCTCCTCAGCCGTAACTGGTATATCCGCGAAAACGTCGTAGTCCGTAACCATTGCTATAGTCGCGTAACACATCTGTGCCTCGCAAGCTAAGTTAACTTCAGGAACCAAAGTCATCCCTATTATATCAGCCTTGAAGACTTCCTTCCAGACCTTACTTTCGGCTCTTGTCGAGAACCTAGGACCCTCTATACATATGTAGGTACCGGAAGGGTGAGTAGTTATCCCCAAATCCCTCGCTGACTCTATTATTATCCTTCTGAGGTGGTTACAAAATGGGTCTGCCATCGATACGTGAGTGACTACGGGACCGTCAAAGAATGTATATTCTCTACCTTTTGTCATGTCTATGAACTGGTCAGGGATTACGAAGTCGCCAGGCTTATAATCGAGCCTTAAGCTCCCAACAGCTGAGACAGAAATTACCCACTTAACCCCCAACTCTTTTAACGCCCATATGTTAGCTCTGTAATTTATCTTATGAGGAGGGATTTTATGTCCTCTTCCGTGTCTGGGTAAAAAGGCTACTTTCTTCCCCTCTAACTCACCGAGAATTATGTTGTCGCTGGGTTGACCGTAAGGTGTATAGACCTTTATCTCCTTCACGTTTGTGAGTATTTTCGGATCGTATACTCCAGAACCCCCTATTATCCCGATTGTTGTCTTATCTTTTAGTTCAATCATCAAAGAGTTTTTTACGTTCAGATATAAAAAGTATAAACCATAAACTTGATAAAGGTTTAGATATAGATGTCATGGGAGTGTTGAATTGCCTAAGATACCCGTTAAGGTAGTAACATGGGATGAAGTTGTAGAGTGGTCAACAAGACTCGCGGAAATAATTAAAGAGGATAAATATCAACCCGACGTAATAATAGCAATAGCAAGGGGAGGTTTGGTACCAGCAAGAATAGTTGCCGATGTATTAGGAGTTATGGATGTGTTGTCCATAAAGGTAGAACATTGGGTGGAAACCGCTTCACACACTCCTCAGGCTAAGGTTAAGTACGCGTATAGGCTGGACTTAAGTGGTAAGAAAACTTTGATTGTGGACGATATAACTGATACCGGTGACAGTGTTGAGTTAGCGAAGAAATACGTATCTGAGAATTTCTCTCCTGCAGTGACCAAGACAGCTACAATGCAATACATTAAGCCAGTAGCTAAGGTTAAGCCAGATTATGTAGCTTCAATAGTGGAGGACTGGACATGGTTTATGTATCCTTGGAACTACTGGGAGGACGAAATAAACCTTGTAAGAAAACTAATGAATGAGGGGGTTAAAACTGAGGAGCTAGAGAAGAAGTTTTTAGAAAGTTATGGTGTAAAACCACCTGTTCCATTACAGAAAATACTTCAAGAAATGAAAAGAAGAGATCTCTTATCTTAGCATACGATAAAAATATAATTTGCTAAAAAGTGAGTTAATTATTATCCTAGTATACCTTATACCTTAGCTTACCTATAGCTCCTCCGAAAGTCTTCTTTACCCATTCCCCGTCAGGAAGTTCATCTCCTATCACGTACACTTTCGCACCGTAGTTCTCCGCTTCTTGTGCCAGCTTCTCCAGCTCCGAGCCAGGCTCATCATACACAACTAGTGAGTCTATCGCACCCATCTGTAACGCTTTTCTTATATCACTAATTCCGTAAATCACAAGCCCGTCATCCTTAGCAAGGTGGTATTTTATCTCTTCAAGTAAGTTCTCCACTTGAATGTACTTCTGGTTCTTCAGTAAATCCTGAGCTTTCATTACTAACTCCTTAAGTCCTGCATCACCTTGATCTGGTACATCAAACAATGGTTGTAATACTAGCTTCTTCAGCCTGTAATCCATATAGTCCCCTTCGTAAAAGTCCTTTTTAGCGTACCCGGGACCCCCTATTAATATCCCTTTCATCTTTTTGTTTTCGACGAACGGTATGAAGAACGCATTTACTTTCTCTCCTACCTCTTTAAGGAAGTTAGCGTACATTTCCTCGATGATTCTGTCAATTCTTCGCTGTGACTGACCACCCATCATGTGCTTCCCTGGAACGAAACCCTCAAACTCCTCTAAGACTTGAATTCTGGTACCTTTCAGTACACCTATCGTCGCATAGTCCCTCTCAACTATTATTAACCCATATACGTCTGACTCCTCTACCATGTCCTCCAAGAATTCCGTATGGAAAGACTTATCAGTACGATAGAAGAATATGGGTACTTTTTCTGGTGGTGAGAACATGAAACATTTGAAATCATTTGTGTCGAAGTTTTCACCGCAGAACAATACTAAACCGTTATCTGGGACTTTATTGATTTGGGTTAACCTATCAATAGCGGACTGTATAGCTGAAGTTACAGCGTCTCTCGTTCGCTTTAACTTAATGTTCTGTGCTATAGACGCTTCTTGTCTCAATAGATTAAGAACATCTGGTACAGGTCTGCCCGGAGGTATGTATAAGGAGAGTAGGACTGTTGCTGGTGCACTCCATTTCTTTAATTCTCTGATTAGAACCTTTAATTCTTGTCTACTTATCAAGTACTTGTCAAAGACTCATCCCTAATCGAGATATATTTACGTGATAACACCTTATAAAATTAAAGTCGTGAAAGGAAAAAATGTCACCTGACTAGTGCCAGAAGAAATTCCCCAATCATTATTGAAAATACACCGGACAAAAAAATGCCGTCGAACGTCCCCATACCTCCAATGCTCACTATCTGTGGACTTGCCTTAATGATCTTATTCATGTTAAGTAAGTCGGCTCCGATGAGTGTTCCTAAAACACTACTTATGTAGGCGGAAATAGGAACGAAAAGTGGTGTACTAAAGAAGAAGATCAAGCTCACGAATGATGAAGTGACTGGCGCAATCAAAGGGTTCATTACGACTCCTACACCGGGCATTACTTTCGAAAAGCGATGAGAAACTAGAACTACTATTAACGTGTTAACCATAATCAGAAGAGGGATAAAATAGGAAAGTTCAGCAGTGAAAATCAATAAGATAGAGGATATTATTACAGGTACGATTGCTCCCCCAACGTTTATCGCAACTAAAGTTTTCCTTATTTCGTATGAAAGTCTTGGTACGTACAAAGGAATGCCAAAAACATAAATTACGTCAACACTGGGCATCAATGCCTCCCTATCTATCTCCTTTAAGACTATATTAACCGGGCTGAAGGCAAAACTGAGAAATGAGAAACTGAAAGCTAAGAGAAAGCTATACACGTCGTTTAAACCAATACTCTTAAAGAGGAATGTGAAATAACCAATAGTGACTATCAGCATTAAAAAGGCGAAAAAAATGTAGACGATTGCGAGTATCCCCCTTACATGATATATAATTAAAATTCTAGGTGGTTTCTCGTAACTCATTGAACATTATACTCCTATCCTGCATAAATAATTCACTCTAACGTAATCCTCATACGTGTTCACATTATAAATCTTTGAAGAGGAGTACTCTACGTCTTGATAATTACTCGTGTTAAACCCCCTCCACAAGCTTATCCCTACGTAATCCCCGTGGTTCTTCAAGGAGCAAATATCCGCTTCGCATGAACTGATGAGGATCTCAACAGCGTCAATAGGTATAATAGGGGTATCAGCTGGAAAGACTAAAGTCGGGATACCTACCTTCTTAACAGCTTCATATACATCCATTTCATAACCTCGTCCCTCTGTTATTATTTTAGACAATGCAGAGAAAATTAAAGGAGAAGAGTTAGTAATTGCTAAGAAGACTTCTTCTGCAAACATCCTAGCTACTTGATAAACGCGATAATAAGAGGGTAAGCCACAAACCTCCACTAGTGGTTTTAAAGGGGTGAACCTAGTTCCTTTACCTCCCGCCATTATAATAGCTTTCAATTCTAACCAACTCCTCTTCGAAGTCTTCGGTATAACTTTTACCGTTAATAATTAGCTTCGGCTCTCCTTTTTTAAGTACACCTATTACCTTACCTCCAATACTCTCCAGTTTTTTAACATCGGGACTCTTAGCAACCGTAATGAAGCAACCTGAAGAAATGAGTTGATACGGGTTAATATTCAACGCTCTTACTATTTCTGCCGTTTCTTCCGACACCGGAATTTCAGACTTTACCTCGAGAGTTAGGTTTGAGGCTTTGGCTACCTCAAGCAAGGCTTGGTAAACACCGCCTTCCGTAGCATCATGCATCGCTATAGCGTAGTCCTTTACCTTTAATGCAATGTCTTGTACTGGGATCTTGTACTTGTATCCTTTAGATCTTTTTATGACCTCCGCTCTTACCCCCTTTTTCAAAAGCTCCTCTTCGAATTCATTAGCGAGAATCCAAGTCCCCTCTATTCCCGCCGTTCCGAAAACCAATACGTAATCTCCCTCTTTAGCGTCGGATAACTTCATTATCTTATCTGAGAAGGAGAAGGCAGTAGTTACAACAATATCTCTCTTCACACCTTGAGTTACTTCCGTATGACCGCCTACTACATTACATCCGAGTAGTTTACAAGCTTCGTTTATCCCCTCAATTACGTTGTCAAGTGAGTCCTCACTTTTCAACAATAGAACCGTGGTTACCCACCTACAACGTACTCCCTTCATATTAACATCGTTACACGCAACAACTACTGATAAAAAACCGGCATTCTTTCCTGCCTCGGTTATAGGGTCCGAATGGATTACCAAATATTTGCCTTCTACATCTACGTAAGCGTCGTCTTCACCTATACTTGGACAAACTACGCAGTCCTCATGAGGAATTTTGTTTAAAAATGTGTTAATTGGAATTTTTCCGAAACGCATAATAGTAAATAAACGACAATGATATTTATGGACATCATAGTCATCGAGGACTTATGGAAGGTTTACAAGAACAGAGTAGAGGCATTAAGAGGGATATCGCTACGAGTGAAAGAAGGCGAGGTCTTCTCCTTTTTAGGACCCAACGGTGCAGGGAAGACAACAACCATAAAGATCTTGTCCTGCATCCTTAAACCAACTAAGGGAAAAGTTACTGTAGCAGGTTATGAAGTTCCGAAGGACTGTAAGAAGATAAGAGAGATCGTAAGTGTAGTACCTCAGGAGTTTCAGGGTTTCTCCGAATTGACTGTAAGAGAGAATATCCAGTATTTCGCAAAGCTTTACAAAGTTGACACTGTGGACGACGTGATTGAGGAGTTGGGGTTAAAAGAACATCAGGATAAAAAGTTTAGGGAGTTATCTGGAGGAATCAAGAGAAGGGTAGCGATAGCTTGTGGAATAGTCGGTAATCCAAAGATAGTCTATTTAGACGAACCTACAGTTGGTCTAGATCCCAAGTCTAGGAGGAACATTTGGGAGGTTGTGAAGTCTTTGAAGGACAAGAGGATCACAGTTTTTTTGGCAACTCATTACTTAGACGAGGCGGAAAAGCTCTCAGACCGTGTAGCTGTAATCTATAAGGGTGAGATCGTTAAGTTGTCAACTCCAAGCGAACTCGTAAATGAGTTCAAAAAGGAAAGTTTAGAGGAAGCTTACTTAGAGCTTATGAGACAACTAGAGGGTGTTGATCAATGAGGAACGTTATCCCTACTGCAGTTGCGATCATTAAAGACAATTTGAGAAGTAGAGTTACCCTGGGCTTTGTAATAGTATTTCCATTAATACTCGCCTTCATTTTCTCATTACTCGGTCAAGCTTTTCAACTCCATATAATGGTTTATGTTGCCGGAAATAATAGTGGGGAAATAGCTTCATACCTCAATCAGAGTAAACTATTTATTGCTTATGTTGGAGGTAATCCCAATTACGTCACGTTGTATAACGCAATTTTTGTTAACTCTACTTCTAAAGTAATATATTACAGCCAACTGACAAGTAACTATATTCCCTTATTGAAGTCATATCTGTCTTTGTATTACTTACATGAGCAAACACCATTTACAGCTCAAGAAACTATTACGAGAGCTACTCCAGTAGCTTATGAGATTTCAGGTGTAGTCGGAGTAATAACCCTATCTAATGGTCTGTTTGGGGTAACCGGTGTTGGTAGTGGATATTATAGAGATAGGCTTGTAGAGAGGTTAGCCTCATCGCCAATAAAGGATTATGAATGGGTCTTGGCTTTGATGATCTACGAGGTAGTAATCACAATTCTCTCTTCTATCGCTACCTTAGTAGTAGGTGCGTTAATGGGTTTTTTGCCAGATCTAGGACTTCCGTTTTTAGCAGGTCTGGTATTAGGGACTCTTATGTTTTCAGGTTTAGGTGCAGCGATTCTTGGTTTAACACCCAAGGAGAAAGTGTTCTTGTCTAACATAGTTGCCAATTTCCTAGTTTTACCTTTAATGTTCATCAGTAACGCTTTCTTCTCTCCCTCTATATTTCCGTCATTTCTGAAGGTGTTTGCCGAGTACCAGCCAGTATCATTGCTAAACGATGTGGTCAGAGCAACATTAGTCCTCGGTGAACTTCCTAACCCGGTGTATTTAGGAGTGATATTCATCCTTACCGTAGTATTCTTGGGAATTGGTTCTAGGTTGTTAAGGCTCAGAGAGGTATAAGATAAACTGACGGGGAAAAAGTAAAAACACTTTATAACCTTATTGTAGAACCCAAGGAGCCTTCGTCTTTGTCAAAAACGCTAAGATCCCGTTAGTTGCGTCTTTAGTTAAAACTTGATCTATGAGAAGTTTGAAAGCTGACTCTAACTCACTTTCATACTTTTTGAAAATAAGTCTTCTCATACTCATTAGAGACGAAGGAGCCATAAGTCTGAGTTTATCCATAACTTTCTGTATTTCACCTTCCAAGTTATCACTTACGAAGTGGACTAGCCCTATCTGTTTTGCTTCCTCAGCACTTAGTTCTTCTCCCAAAAGGGCAATCCTGATCACATTATTAATTCCTATAACATCTTTACCTATAGTCACAAGGACTGGTGGGAATACTCCTATCTTAGCCCCAGGTGCCGCAAATCTAGCATAAGGAGAGGCAATCACGATGTCCGAAACGAGAAGTATTTCCATTGACGCACCGTAAGCTATTCCTTCTACGATCGAGATTACTGGTTTGTTGAGATTTATAATGGTTCTATACATATCGAACATTGTAGAGAAAAAATTCTTTGCGTATTCTCTGTTCTCATTTGCCAACTTTAGCTCCTTTATATCAGCTCCAGCTCCAAAGTTCTTGTTTGCTCCAGTTAGCACTATAAACCTTACGTCCTTATAACTGTCTAACTCCCTTAATGTATCGATCATGTCGTACATAAATTCCTTATTCACTACGTTGTATTTTCCGCCAGTGTTGAAGGTTATTTTAGCATAATCTTTTAATACATCAGTTATTAAGGTATTCATCCCTGATTATACCTATGCTAGAGAAATAAATACTTTCTCTGATCTATTTTGTCAGGAAAATTACTTTATTTTATCGATAATTTTTCACCGTATTTAAGTATTATTACAAAAAGATTTGGAATACATATATATCTTTTATAAAACTACGTTTATATCAGATTAAATAAAAATTGTGAGGTAGATTAAAATGAGCGCAGGAGACTTTTTGAGGGGGCTTATTAGAGGAGCTGCAGTTGTAGGATATTTGGGATTTAACTTCGTTATGGGAAAACTAGCTGATTTAGTAAAGGCATTATTCCAATTAGATAAGGAGTGGGTTACGAGAGTTACAATGGGAATGATAGTACTAAGCGTGATATGGGGTATTCTAGGGATTATAGACGCCTTTATGGTCAGAGTTCAAGAGTTTGCTTGGGGAGTAGCCCAGTTCTTACCTCTATCTCCTCAGGAATGGTACGCGTCTGTAACACTTCACGCAATCAGGGACTTGTTCGGGTTTGCTCAACAACTAATTCTTGCAATATTCATTTACTTCACATTTAGGATGTTGTCAATCCAGCCGAGAGCTAAGTGGGTGTTTAACCTAGGCTTCGTATTATTCAACATCTCTTTCATGTTCTTCGAAGGCCCTATTATTATAACTCAACAACAAGGTTTTGACAACTATTTTAGTTCTACTGGTTGGTACTACCTTGCACCAATAGGAATCCCTGGATACTCCCTATACGTAGTGTCTCCCTTCTGGTACATAGCATGGCTTTTAATGGACGCTGGAATATATTTGATGACGGGTTGGTATGTATATCACTTCTACCTTGCGTCAAAGGTTAGGAATGAAAAATTACCTATATTTCTAGTGTTCGGTTTAGTAGTAGCAATATTAATGTTAGAGAGCTACTCTGGTGAAGTAGTGACTACATTATGGGACTTACTAGCATTTTACAAGTTAGTAGGTTATAACGTAATTGCTGACCAGATATCCTTTGTGACATTATGGCACGGAATAGTCTATATTGCATGGTTCCCAGCTGTAGCTTCCTTGTACTTACTGATACCGACCCTTGCGGGTAAACCACTATACAGTGAAAAGTTGGCAAGGGTATCTGCAGTACTATACTTAATATTCTCCACCGGTCCGCTAGGGATACACCACCTATACATGGTTAATTTACCTCCCGAAGTAAAAGTGTTGGTAGAGGTGTTGACAGAGGGTATTGTAGTGCCTTCAATGATGACATTCTTTAACTTGTTTGCTACTGTAAAAGGAGCTAATATTAAGTGGAACCTGCTAGCAGCTTGGACAGTGTTGTCTTTCGCTGGTTCAATATATGGAGGTGTTATGGGAATATCCAATTCAGTTATTTCATTTGACGCAATATCTCATGAGGGCTATTACGTAGTATCTCATTTCCATGCGATGATATTGTTCTCAATAGTTCCTGCTGGATTTGCTGCTCTATACTTAATGTTACCGATGATGACACAGAGGTCTTGGTATTCAGCCAAGATGGCGTGGGCACACTTCTGGGGCTACTTAATAGGTACAATAATGCTTATAGTTGGATTCTCTGAACTTGGATTATCAGGGCTAATAAGGAAAGAAGAAGTTTATCCTCTTTCCCCAGCGCTCATAGACGGGCAGATATTAGCTACGATAGGTGCTGCAATTGCTGACATAGCAACTACTGTGTGGTTAGTAAATGTGGTGTTAACTTTAGTGAAAGGTAGGGTAAGTTATGGTGAGAGTGTTAGTTTGGGTGAGGTTACTAATTCGTTAGTCATGACGTTTAGTGGAGATTATGATATAGTATCTAACGGCGTAATTAAAGGATTTAACCTAGTTAAGACCGAACTAGAGAAGATAGGTATTGCCCATAGAGTATCGAGACAAGCCTCCTAGAAAATTTTAATTTTTTTTTAAATTTTTCTCTTTTTTTTTAATTTTTCTCCCTATTTCTTCTCTTCATCTGTACTTTTTATCTTAATTCATATCGACATCTTAAGCTTTCCTATCTCCTTAAGGATTTCCTCGTTTTGTGGGAACCTCCTTTCCTTATAGCGGGAGAAGATCAAATTTCCGTTCAAATAAATATCAAATATACCGTTACTACCTTGCTCTAGCTCAACGATTGTATTTTCAAAATAGCTTAGAACGTCTCTTGCTAGATCTAATGCTCTATCCAGATAGCCACATGGTCTACAATACACTATCTTAACATGGGTCTTGCCTTCCATGAGAACTATCTTATTTCTTGCTTAAAATAATTTGATAACGAATAATTGCAAACCTTTATTTAATGCGAATTTATTATCCCCGTAATTGGATAGTAAGTGAAATGAAAATAGCTGTAACATATGATAAAGACTATAATTTAAAACCCTTAGATGAAGCTGAAATAATAGGAATTATAAACGAGGAAAAGAAGGAAGTTGAACAGTACGAGAACCCTGGTGTTGGAAGCAAGGAGATGACGATGGACGCTATTCTAAGCCTTGAGCCAGATGCAATAGTAGTTGGCAAACAGTTCTTATGCCCCGGTTCGTATATGATGTCTTATGGTAGAATAAAGTACATTCCTACGGAGTATAAGACTTTAAATGACGTATTAGATCACATAGAAGAATTGAAAAAGAACATGAAAGACGAACTAGAAGAAGATATGTACGCCGAACCCTTCCATCACCACCATCATCACGGACATTTCTAACGTGTAAAATAATGGAAATTATTATTTTTTTAATAAGCTAAGGAGATAAGAATCAGAAAGAATAGAAAGGTTTGTAATTAAAAATTCCCCCTGAGCCTTACATCAAGGAATTTAAATAAAAAACTCATACTCATGGATCAGCTGGATCTTTTTTAATTAATACAGTAGAAGATAAAAAATGTGAATTATATGTTACTGTTTTAGGGTAGTTCATTTATAATAAAAATACGGAAAAATCAAACTGAGAATTAGATTTGTCTGACTATTCTGAACTAGAACTAATAAGTTATAACTTAAATATTTTAGGTATGGGATGTTAGCTCGTATCTTTTCACTTTCTGACGACGGAGTGTTTTTACTCTTAAAGACTTCTTTACTCATGCGAGGAGGCTCTTTTCATGTAAAGTTAGAGTAACTCGATTAAAAATCTTACATACTGTATGAAGTTAACTGATTGTTCGCTAAAAGTGACCACACTCAACGTAATGTTAGATGTCGATGTTACTGGTGTTATAGTTAAAGGAAGCAACCGTTGACGCGAAGTGGTTCGTAACTAAATGTAGTCCTAATGTAACTACTATTATTTAGTACGATAACTATTAGTCCTATTATTTTACCGCTTAGACCTTTCATACGTTTTAGTACAAGTCGGTTATAATAAATTTTATCTATATGTGATATAAATAATATTTTCCTTGGTTGAGTAAGAATCCAAAATGAGTCTAGGAGTAAAATTTGTGTTTCCCGTAGTGTAACTCTAAAGGTTAAAATAGGATAGGGCTGATAATACTCCCACTCATTGAGAAAGCCCGAACAAATGTCCTTGTGAACTATTCTATCAATAGGATATATAATTTTCTTGTCACAAAGATTATATAGGATTACTTACAAGACTAGTGGTGAAGACTAATGAAAGCTTGGTATGTGGTAATACTAGGGATATTGAGCGGATTAGTTAGCTTCTTTCTATTTACTTTTCTGGATTTTTACGCCTTCCTACAAG
Source organism: Stygiolobus sp. CP859M (assembly GCF_037389975.1). Lineage (NCBI taxonomy): Archaea > Thermoproteati > Thermoproteota > Thermoprotei > Sulfolobales > Sulfolobaceae > Stygiolobus > Stygiolobus sp. CP859M. The sequence continues at coordinate 144,677 of NZ_JBBHKS010000005.1, forward strand.
GACCTTCCTGGTGGTTCAACCCTATAGACGAGTACGTCCTGCCGATCGTAGTAGGGGTAGTAGTTGCCAACTTAGTTTCTGGAAAATTTAATACAATATTAAGGATTTATCTAAACTTAATATCAGGAGTGGTATCTTACGTAGGATCTTACGTGATTATATTAACGTTAATATCTATTCATCAACTTTTAATTTAACAAGGTTCCAAATTTTTTACATACTGAATTATTTATGAGGAACGGTGTAGGGACTGAATTGTGATGATCCCTAGGAAAATGATGAGTTTGCCGAGTACGGAGTAATGACGAAGTGAAGGTGGCTGATATACTTTATCTCTTTTCACAGATTGTTGTACAACCGCGTTCTTCAATCCTATTACATTCTATTCTAGTTACACCAACTACTCTCTCCAACTCCTTCCTAATTGTACTATCAATATATATCACTTTATAACCGGTTATGGATATCCATAGCTCACGTAACTCAGTTATAGCCAAATGGGGTTTTACTCTTAACATCTCTTCGAGCTTTTGATCATAATCCTTCTTTGTCGTGATTACCTTATATTCTTTATATACAACATCCCCGCTGATCCCACAAAAATCTAAGCCATCAACGTAAATTGTGATAAAGCCGTTTGATGAGAGAAGGAATGAAGTGTCCGCTCCTTCCAATTGGATATGATAGCTGTTAAGGTAGTGGCTCCACCTTCGAAATTTTCTCCCTCTAGCTTTTAATGAGACGATCGAGGATAAGCTAAAAGAGTACAGAACGTCTTGAGGCTGTATAGTGATAAAATCTGGATCACGAAAAATTGTTGACCCCTTACACTCGGCACTAACTATTTCGCCGTTACACACGTAAGAGTATTCAGGCAAAGGTGGAACTATTATTTCTTCCACTCTCTTTGTTTTTAACTTCACAATAATATGATATTAAATTACCAAATTAAAGTAGTTTTCTACTTTTGATATTATAACATTAATATGATAGAAAAACCCTTGTTTTAAGGATATAAGCTTTTTAAATAAGTTGATAGAATGTTTATTGATCAAGCATGGCTGTAAACGATAAAATATTTTACGTGGTAACCCTAATTGTTCTATTAATAGACATAATAATATATTCTATCTATCCAGTATTTAATAGTGCAACAGAGACAGTAGGTGGTCTAACTATCTTCTATTTCTACCAGATAATACTACTAATAGTTTCATCTATAATGTTCGTAGCCGTAAGTCTAATCTTCAAAAATAGGTGACGGAAAATGGCAATGGGCTTGCACGTTGATGGTTTAACCCTAGCCACTTTCGTCGTACTTTTTGCATTTTTCACATTTCTAGGTTTTTATGGTGCTAAGTGGAGGAAAGGAGATTTATCAAAACTCGATGAATGGGGACTAGGAGGAAGAAGGCTAGGCTGGTTAATAGTCTGGTTCCTGCTAGGCGCTGATTTATTCACAGCTTATACGTTTATAGCTGTACCATCGGCATTTTTAGCAAAAGGAGCGATATATTGGTTCGCTGTACCATATGTAGCTTGGGGATTCGGAGTAGCACTGCTAACAATGCCGAGACTCTGGATAGTTGCTAAAAATAAGGGTTATGTTACAGCGGCTGATTTCGTGAAGGATAGGTTTAATAATAAGCCCTTAGCAATGGCCGTGGCATTAACTGGAGCAGTAGCTGAGTTGCCATATATCGCGTTGCAGATCGTAGGAATGGAGGCTGTTCTAGCTGTATTGTTGGTAGGGTTAGGAATATCACCGCATGCAACGATTGCGGGCTTAAGTGTAACAGAACTAGCTTTACTACTAGCATTCATAGTCCTAGCTGCGTTTACAATAACTAGTGGGCTAAGGGGAGCTGCTTTATCTGGTATATTCAAGGACATCTTAGTGTGGATCACTGTAATTACAGTAGCTGTGTATATACCGCTCATACACGGAGGTTACGGAGCAGCTCTAAGTGCTGCACAGTCTTACTTATCTAATCCTAAGAGCGGTATACACAATGTTGTGGCGTTAAAGTCGGCTCTCGGTTATACAGTGCTTCCCTCTCAACTTTACGCTGCTTACTTTTCCTTAGCTTTAGGAAGTGCTCTAGCCTTATACTTATATCCTCACGCTATAAACGGTTCCTTATCATCTGAGAGTAGAGAGAAGCTGAAGTTGAGCACATCGTTATTGCCTATATACGGAATCGGCTTAGCTTTAATCACTCTATTTGGCATTTTAATATATTTAGTACCGAGCGCGTTAAACCTTGTAATAACTACTAAGAATGGTTCGTTAACAGTTCCCGCTTTGATAGCTGCTTCAATGCCTGATTGGTTTGTAGGTTTAGCTTTCTTAGCTATATTCATCGGTGGGTTAGTGCCAGCAGCGATCATGGCTATAGGTGTGGCTAACTTGCTAACGAGAAACGTAATAGGTGAGTTTACAAAGCTATCTCCCTCGAGTGAGGCTAGGTTAGCAAAGATCTTGTCTACAGTGTTCAAGTTTGTTGCGTTAGCTTTCGTATTTGTAGTTCCTCCTACCTATGCGATTCAGCTTCAACTTTTAGGCGGAATACTTGTTTCCCAAACATTACCGGCTGTATTCATCGCTCTATATACCGACAAGTTAGAGGGTAATTCAACACTAGCAGGTTGGATAGTAGGAATGGCTAGCGGAATTTATTTAACCCTCTATGTAAACCACTTCGGGCCACTAGTGAGCTCGTTCTTTAATACCCCTATGGGTCCGATTTATATAGCATTAATAGCGTTGTCATTGAACTTAATAACCACAGTTGTTGGTTCATTAATAGCCAGACTAGCAGGCTGGAAACCTATCTCAGTAATAACGGCACAGGACTTCGAGATAGAAGTTCAGAGCCCTTCAAAGCAGAATTAAGTTAAGTAATAATGACTTTTTTCTTTTATATTTTTATTATCTATAACATTATTATTATTCTACGCTTTTTTGTTTAGTTAATTTTAAATAATTAGCTATCTTGCCGTAACTTCATATTGATAGTTGATTATCAATATAGACTTACGATATAGCGAACTTTATGTTTTCAAAAGATTAAAAGCTTCCTTGTTTTAGGGAGAAAATCAGATTATATGTATACATGTATAAACTTTAATATCATCGTGGCTACTTTGGTTTTTATCTCACTACGTTAATCACTCACTTAGAGTCTCAAGTATTATCTTAGTAGCTGACTCGCTTAACTGACGTTAAATTTTGTTCATATTTTAGGTGTCTTTAAAACTCTCCTTTCTGTAATTATATCCTAACTTTATAACTCGCTATACAGATTACATAGATATATTTCGTTAAATAATAGACTTCCGTTACTCTTTCGTAGTTAGGACACTTATGGTATCTCATTTCAGTATAATTCCAAAGTTTTATTAATGAAAAAGTATCAAATTATTGCGAAGGTCTATATAGAATTAATTATACTTAAGACATCATGTTTACACTTACTAGCTCAAACGTCGTTAATTGTAAAAAAACTTATAAATCGTTCTCGCACTATAATTATAATGTCGGGACAGATGTAAGAGACCCGCCGTAGCTCAGCCCGGTTCTAGAGCGCCCGGCTGTAGGTGGATTAGCTGGTACCGGGTGGTCCGGGGTTCAAGTCCCCGCGGCGGGACTATATTTCTACCAAATTGTTTACACTAAAATATTATTTCCATTCTCTCCGTGAGAGACATAAACTACTCTTGGTTTAAGCTCTTTTATCCTCTGTATACTCTTCAAAAGCTCTTCTATATTCTCATGTATTACGGGCATTCTAAGCCCGTTCCTAGTCCCTTGTAACATATCCCCAACAATTATTGAGTTATCAGATGGTATGTAAATAGAGATTGAGTCCGACGTATGACCTGGCGTGTATAAAATCTGGAGACCATCTAATTCCTCTTCAGTTAACTCGCAGTCCGGTTCAATTCCCCTGAAGTTTTTCTTTGTAAAGGACGAAAAAGCGCCAATTAGGAGTTTGTAAGTGAAGGAGTGTACTACTGGTTTCCTAATCTCCTCTCCTCTAAGATTCTTTACTCCTTCCTTGTGAATGCAGAACTGTGCGTTCCGTAATGCGTTCTTAAGTTCATAGGCACTGCCTATATGGTCTATGTGAGAATGAGTAAATATTACATATTTAACACGATCCTTATTAACTTCCGCAAGTATCTTCTGAGCAGAGTTAGGTAAACCGCTGTCCACTATTACTTGGTCACCGTTATCTAAATTGATAATGAAAGATTTTACGAATCTCAATTTGATCTCTTTAACATTCATGAGATAATTTTCTCCTATAGTTATTTAGTGTTAACTTATTAACATAGCGTGTGAAGTTACATGAAGTTTTGTGGCAATATTGATCAGGATCGTTAAACCTAACGTTCAATCTGACGATTTATTCTAATAAAATAAGGTTAAATATTGATTTTTACATAAATCACAAACTCGTGGAATACGAGCATTTAACTAAGATAAAACCAGTTCTAGATTATGACGTAGAAGAAAAAGACAGCCAAATTGCACTAATTATTAGGGAGAATAAGCCAGAAGCATATATCTACGGTGACAACAAAGTAAACACCTTCGGATTTCCAGAAGAAGTAGTTTGGGCTGATAATGACAGACTCCTGATAACTATAGATCCAGAGGGTGGAGAGAGGAGGGGAATTTATGAGTGGGAGAAGGGATGGGAGAAGCCAAAACCTCTCTTAGTCGACAAATACGATAATTCCTCTCCTATGGTCACCATTTACGGAATCCTCTTCATTTCTAATAGGGACGGGAAGACTTTACACCTCTATTTGTACGACGGTAAGAAGATCGAAAATATAAGCAAGGGAGAAAAGCCTGTAGGTGGTTATTGTACTAATGGAGAGCTGATAGTCTATTCTCAAGGAATATATGATGACAATATTTATGTCTCCGACTTCACTGGAAATGTAATAAAGGAGTTATCCTTTGACGAGAGCGAACAAATAGTCCCGTCGGAAAACTGCTTCTTAAATAAGGACAAGTTTATATTCCTCTCAAATCATAATGGTACTTTTGGGTTATATTCTTATGATATCAAAAAGGACGAGATTTCCAGTATAATTAACGTCTCGGATTATGACATTAATGAGGCTGTAGTTTATAACGAAAAGGTGTTATACACTTTAATAAAGGACGGTAAGAGTGAGTTATTACAAGTCCCTAACATACATCTTGAAAAAGGTGGTTATATCCACGACCTGAAGGTTGTAAAGAATTCTGTGTATTACCTGATGTCAAAACATTCTAGGGCTACAGACTTGTACGTAATTGAAGGTAAATTGAGCCAGAGGCTTACCGACTCAATGAACGGAGTCAAGGATGAATTCGTGAGCCCTACATCAGTAACTTATGACTCTGATGGTATTAAAATCCACGCGTTATAATCAGTAGGGGAAATGAGGACAAAGGAGTAGTTTACATACATGGGGGCCCGGACTTCCAATGTATTGACAACTTTAACCCTGAAATACAATTCCTGGTGAAGAAGGGGTTCAAGGTGATCTGTCCTGATTATAGGGGGAGCACCGGTTATGGTAGGAAGTTCAATCACATGAACGACAAGGATCTAGGAGGAAGAGACCTACGCGACGTTATTAATGCGGTTAAAGTACTAAACGTGAAGAAGGTAGCAGTTACTGGTGCTAGTTACGGCGGATATTTAACAATGATGGCCGTGACTAAATACCCTGACCTATGGTGTTCTGCAGTGGCTGTAGTACCGTTCGTCAACTGGTTCACTGAGAAACAGTTCGAGAGGGAGGTATTGAAACAATACGATGAAATAAAGATCGGTAACGACGAGGCTTTACTTAGGGATAGGTCACCGATCTTTTTCGTGGATAGAATAAAGGCACCATTAATGCTGTTGGCTGGCCAAAACGATCCCAGATGTCCTGCTGAAGAAACAATCCAGGTTGTTGAGGAGCTGAAGAAGCTGGGTAGGCAAGTTGAGTACAAGATATATGAAGGAGAAGGTCATGGGTTTATGAAGATAGAAAATTACATTGACTCAATAAAGAGGGCCGTTGAGTTCATTGCAAACCACTGTAAATAACGTTTTTACATCTATATAAATAATATATTTTTCCATGAAAACTTGAGTAATTATTTAAAAATGTGCAAAGAAGGATGGAATTCCGGTAATAATAAATGACACTGTCTACGTAGGAATACCATCTTTAGGTAGTGTAGCAGCGGTAAATCTGTTTACTGGTAAAATACTTTGGGAAACCAGACTACCAGATTTACGAATACCTCCTAAGTAGCCCGGAGGTCCTAGAGGTAGCCCGACTTACTACCACGGATTATTGTGGGTAGCAGCAGGAGGAGACTGTAACACTTTCACGTAACTTTTAAATACTTCTAGTTACTTTTAATTACTGTGGAGAGGTATCTAACACCTAGTGAAGTTGCTGAAATATTCGGCATGAGTAGGAGTGGTGTTATTAAGTGGATTAGGGAAGGGAAGATAAAGGCTGTTGAGGTTAACGGTAGGTGGAGAATACCTTACAGCGAAATTGAAAGATTACTATCTGGCGGTGGAAGGGTTAAACAAGTAGCGATTTACGCTCGAGTTTCACCAACACAAAAGGACGACTTGGAGAGGCAATTGGTCGCATTGAGAGAATGGGTTAGGAAAACTCTCGGAGAAGTGAGTGCAATAGAAGTTAAGGACATAAGTTCCGGGTTGAAAGAGGACAGAGAAGGTTTAAAGAAATTAATAGAATTAGCCAAGAGGAGGCAAATTGACACAGTTGTAGTAGCTTACAAGGACAGGCTAACACGTTTCGGCTTCGAATACCTCGTAGAGTTGTTCAAAGCATATGGCGTAAACGTTA
>NZ_JBBHKS010000006.1:0-9241 GCF_037389975.1 Stygiolobus sp. CP859M
CTGATAGGGGAGCTGAACCTGAGGAGCGTGGAGGCGTTCCTCAGGTTCGTTGAACGTTATTTAGGTGGACCACTTGGACTGATGAAAATCTTTAAGTTACGTTAAAGTCCCATAACTGCCGCGTAAATATTATCCTCACTTAGAGGTGCACCACATTGTTCGCATTTCAATTCGTTTTATTTTATCTTATTTTCATTTTTACTCAAACTTTCTTTACTCTCTTTTCTTGAAAAAGTTTTCTCATATGAACATATGTTCATATATACTTAACAACTAGTAGGAAGAAAAGAGATAGTAATGATAAACAATAACGAAAGAAGAGATAAATAAAAAGATTTTTTATTTTATTTTTTTTTTTGTAACTACTAGATACGTAGAGAAACATTTAATTGCCATATGAGAGAAATTTTAACACTCTGGTGATCAAGGTTGATAGACTTAGTAGATAGAGTGACATTGGTATTAACTTATCAATGTAATTTAGACTGCCCATATTGTCAACTTCATAATTTAAGATATATTTTAGATTTATTAACATCTCAAGAATGGTCCTCTTTAATCGAAAATCTTTCAGAAGTTCTTAATAGGAGCACTCCTTTTTTTATTAGTGGCGGAGAACCAATCTTAAATTTCAAACTTTTAAGTCATATACTTACTTCACTTTCAAAACATGATAGAATACCAATATTGATATCGAATGCTACTTTATTGAATATGAGTAAAATCAATATACTCGGCGAAAACGGATTATATGGGTTACTGGCTACTTTTCATTTCTATTATATGCCTAATCATGCAATGATTGAAAAAAGATTCCGTAACACCTTAAGTTTACTATCATATTATAAGAAATTAACTTCTTGAATATCTGCAATCTCTGTAAATATTGACAAAAAAAAAAAAAAAGACTTTATTATTTTCGATATTATAGATAAATTAGGAAAGGAAGGTTATTTTAAGAATATTGATCTTTTAGAGATAGCTATTTTAAAAGAGAATTTAGATAGAGATCCCTTGTTGAACTCACTTATTCTACATCTAGAGGATTATACTGATGTCCAAATTATTCATTACGGAAGAGAAGGCAATGATATAACTGAGATTGTTATTACACCTGATGGATTTGTAATACCATTTGAAACAGTTTATCCTAAGCTATTAAAAGATCCTAGTAGAGTAAAATATTTCTACAATGTAAGAAAAGATGATATACGTAAAGCCTTTAACAAGGAATTTTTACACACGATTAAGAGAATCGCGATAAAGTGGGAAGATTAATGAGGGATCTGACTTCATACTTAGTCTATCTAGATACACTACTCACTATGATAGGTGCCTTTGCCGTATATTCAACGAACTTCATTGCTTATGCAAATGCAACTCCAATCCTCGGCACAATCTACGGAATTATAATAGTTACACGGGGGCTTTTCCCACTATTTCTCCATAATGAAAGGCTCTTCAGAACACTACCGTTCATTCACTTACTGGCCTTATTCCTAATGGTCACTCTAGCCTTAATCTTCGATAACATTACGGTTTACCTCATTGGGATATTGGTTTCTTCCCTATTGGGTGTGTACACAGGGAGTTACGTATATAGTTTGGAAGTTACATGGTCTAAGCGCTTATCAGATCCCTCAAAGTTTTTCTCACTGATTTCTGGTTCAGAGGGCCTAGCATTCTTCCTGGCCCCTATTGTTACATATTTGACTCAGAATAAACTAGTTTTCTTGATAATACTCTCTATCCTTACAAGCTTAGGATTCTTTTTTTATTGTACTTTGCTTACCTCGATAGGACAGAAATTAAGCCGAAGTTCTTCTCTGGAGAACTATCATTAGTCAAGAGAGCTAAGGCCCTTGCGACACTGGCAGGCTTCAACTGGTTCTTTCTATACCTCTGGATGGGAATGGTCTTTGAGCTCGGCGTTATGATGGGTATGCCCAGCTCTCTGACACTAATAGGCGTTGAGTTAGAGACTGCAATTTACATGATTATCCAGTTTGTCATTAGTAAGAGGGGGATTAAACGTCTTGCAAAAATAAGAGTTGTCTCTGGCTTATTGGCAATTTACGCTTTAATAGTTTTTACATTTATTTTACTTTCCTCCATGAATGTCAGTGTAGTCACGTTCTTTATATTGCTCATTGCCATAGCGGTTTCGAGTAGTCCGTTAGAGTCTCTCATAAGCACGTTAGTCTCCTCTACTGAGTCTACTGAGATCTCCACGGCAATAGTAAGCTTTAACTACATTGGGGGCGGAATAGGTTATATTCTAGCGTCATTATTACTCAAGTTTCTAGGATAACCCAGAATTGGGAGTTCACCAACACTTACAATCCTAACATTCATTCTCTCGAAGTCAACATTATAACTAGCTTTAGGTGTTAACCATACTGTAGGTTTGTATACTCTAGGAAAACGTCCTTTTCTCGGATTATTATACCAACCCTTGTACGTCGCGAGAGCATCCCTATAACAATCCTCAGCAACCTTTGATGGTAGATTATACTCCTCCCTTAACTTCTCGTACAACTCTTCGTGGACTTTCGAAAGCACTCCCTTCTCTTCCGGGTTCAGGACATTTTCCTTCAACCAAAAGAGGGTGAAACGGAGTGCCCTAACGTAGTTATTAACGAGGGATAGGAGGGGGTCTGAGACTGCGATCTTCATTGAAACTGTAGCTCTGATCGCCTTATTCCCCCTCCTAGCCATTAATGAAATTTTGACAAAGGAGTATTTAAACACGGGGCTATCCATCCCCGCTAGCGAAGCTTTTCGCCCCCTTGACCCCTTTCTATGTAAAGCTCGGGACAAGGCTTTAATTTTATGACTCATATTTTCTCCGATGCTCGACACTGGTGAGTTCGACCGGTGGTTTAAGTCAGGAAAACTTACCTTAGAGAGTGCCAGACATGACCTTGCAGGGGGGTTTTATAACTGGGCCTGCTTCAAGGCACAACAATCCGCCGAGCTCGTTGTCAAGGCCTACTTTTACGGTATAGGGCAGCCCAAGACGGGTCATACGGTGTCCTACTTACTGTCCTTACTTAACGCTCCTGGGGACTTGATTGACAAGGCTAAATACTTGGACAAGCTATACATCCCCACTAGGTACCCGGACGCGTGGCAAAGTGAGACACCTCAGTACTATTACACTAAGGGTGAGGCTGAAGAAGCGATTAAATACGCGGAGGAGATAATAAATTACATAGAGGGACTTTGGAGGACATTATTGCAGAGAGAGAAAGAAAGAGGAGGGAAGTAATAGAAAAGGCTAGAGCTTACGTTAACTCCTTAAAAGGGAGATATTCGGCTTTCCTGATCGGGTCTTATGCTAGGGGGGACTTCAACGTATGGAGTGATATTGACGTCCTCTTAATAGGGGACTTCAGGGGTAACCCTTTAGAAAGGCTGTTAGGATTAGACTTCCCCCCAAACTTCGAGGTAATACCGTTAACGGAGGAGGAGTTTCATAAGGCACTGGAGAAGAACAATCCTATTACGTGGGACGTTAGGAGTAAAGGTGTCGTCCTGAGGGACGACCTCGGGCTATGTGAGAAATACAATATAAGCTGTTTCCGCGACGTAAGTTAAACTCACACAAGTGGAAGATACTTGCCGAGGACACCTCATAGTTGAAACGAGGGGCACGTTGATATGTAGGTTTTGTCCCGTCTGTAACGGTGGCATTTTGGATAGATTAGTCACTATACTGTGTCTCGGACTACAGCGTTTACTAAAGATTGAAAGCTTTGCCTTGACGGTAGACTCGGTCTAATCGGAAAAAAGGGATAATTAGAGCAATATTGAGTTATTCGAAATTCTCTCACTATAGATTTATTCTAAGAAGGTGATTCCAGGTTTACCGTTCCACGGTGAAGGAAAAGTCAGTTTGGCAAAATAACGACCTCAGTGGACTTGTAATATGGGATCCTAGTCTCCGGGTCTAACAAATCACAGACCACGTAGTTGACTAAGTCACTGGAGTTGATCATAAACGCGTGTCCCCTCTTTAAACTCGCATCACTCTTAGCCTTAACAGTCACCTCACCGCACTCGCTCTTTAAAATAACCTCTTGCCCTTCCTTAATTCCCATCTCCTTCATGTCTTCCGCGTTCAAGTACACTACATCCTCCTCACCGTTCATGAAAGTCGTTAACGTATCTGTGTTATACTTAGTAACTATCCTACCCGTGATGAGGATGATACCTTTTCTGTTAATTTGCCTATACTCAACCGGTATGAAATGAGCGAAACCATCGGAAGTATAGAACTTGTTTTCATAGAGTACAGTCTCACCGTTAGGATACCTGCTGTTTTTAGAGTAGTCCATAACGTCCTCAAGTTTCAGTAAGGAATACAACTTCACGACTTTTTTCATCTCTTCGAAAACGACCTTTGGGTCTTTACTGGCTTTAAGTCCCAACCTCTCGGACAGTTCAGCCAAGACCCATAAAGACTGTTTAGCTTCACCGGGAGGGTCAACTGCCTTATACCTCCACTTGACCAACCTGTCCAACGAGACTACGGAACCCTCACTCTCCGCCCACATCGCAATTGGTAAAACATAATGGGCTAGTTTCGCAGTGTCTGTCATATAAGAGTCTAAAACTACGACCAGATCCATCTCCTTAAGCCTCTTGATTACCTTGCTCTTATTCGGCAAGCTGTGGGCGACGTTATAGTTGACTAAAATTACTGCCCTGATGTCATTTTCGGTAAGTAGAGCGTCCGTCACGGTCAAACCCTTTTCTAAAGGTATTTCAAAACCCCACAGTTCTCCCAGTTTCCTAGCGTTTTCCTCGTTTAAAGGTCCGTTGGGTAAAATCCACGGTTTCAGTAAGTCACCCGAACCTTGTACGTTGGATTGTCCCCTATATACTATGAGACCTGCCCCTTTCATCCCTACGTTACCCGTCAATAACATCAAGTTTAGGAAGGCCCTTACGGCGTTAACACCTCCGCCTTCGCTAAGACCTAAACCCCATGAGAAGATCGTCGGCTTCGTAGTTATCATCTCAGCGAACTTGATAATAAGCTCCTTGGGGACTCCCGTTACCTTCTCAGCCTCTTCCAACGTGTAGCGTGACACGTTCCTCACGTACTCTTCAAAACCTTTAGCCCTACTCTTCACGAACTTTTCGTCGTAAAGACCGTTCTGTATTAAGTAGTTTCCAACAGCGTTATACAAGTAGATGTCAGTACCCTGGTTCACCGGGATGTATAAGTCGGCGAGTTTAGCCGTCTTCGTAAACCTCGGGTCGATTACTATTATTTTCGTCCCGTGTTTCTTAGCCTCCATTAAGTACTCTGTCAACACCGGGTGGCTCTCGGTTATCTGCTCGCCCGCGATAACCAATACTTTCGCGTTAGGTATTTCCTCTACTGAAGTACCTGAAGCCCCGATACCTACGACCTCCTTTAACGCTGTAGCTGAGGGCTCGTGGCAAATCCTAGCGCACGAGTCTACATTATTACTCCCTAAAAACCTTGTTAACTTTGACATCAAGTAGACCTCCTCTAATGTGTTCTGACAACCTCCGTAAATAGCGATAGCTTTTCCTCCGTATTTCTCCTTGACCTCTTTGATCCTCTCGGCTATTTCGCTTAAAGCCTCGTCCCACCCGACCTCTATAAACGAGTCTCCGACCCTCTTTAAGGGTCTCGTTAACCTGCCGGGTAAGTATAAGGTCTTGTGGGCTGTAGCCCCTTTACCGCAAATTTTCCCTTTTGAGACTATGTGATCTTTTTCTGGGATAACCCTAACTACTTTCCCGTTCTCAACGTCCAGTAATAAGCCACAACCAACTCCACAAAAAGGACAAATTGTAGGTGTTATCATAAAATGTATTTAACGTCTGACTTATTAAATACATGTTACAAAATCCTCAATAAAATGTATTATCGGTGTGAATAACCATATTTCCTTATAAAATTTTAACTTTAATAATTAATTTGTGAAAACATAGTAATTCTAAACATGTAGCTCTTATCATCGGTCGGAACTGCAGATCTTCCGTATGTTAGTCTGTCATACAGAGTGTTAGACCCTAAATACTCACAGAGAGATGTGAACATCAGTTAAGGATCATTTCCAAGTGATTAAGACAGAGCTTCTCAGGGAAGAGATAACATATACACCAAGGTAAGAGGCTGAAGTCCCCTATTTCGTTGACAATTCTAGCTTTTTGTGAAAATCCTTCATAAATCCCTTCTAATCTCTCGCCCACTTGCCACCATCGAGTTCTAGCCCCTATGGTGTTTCTCCTTTTAGGTGTTTCGTTCTTAATCCTGAACCCGTTGATATATCTCATGACCTACATGCCTCACCCCATAATTTCTATAATAATTTTTGTATACCTAATGATGGGGAATGGAGAGTACGGAGTTAAGGGCTTCCTTTATCATCAGTCCCTTCAATATCTAGAGTATTTCACGATTACTCTTTCTTTCATTTCATGGATTTCACGAAGGAAAAGACCCTTTAAGGTTACTCCAAAGGGTATTGGTAGGTTCGACCTAAAGAGTATTTTTCCATCCCATCTTTGATAGTGTTAGTCCTACTAGTCCTAGCTTTAATCAAGGGTTTTTTGTGGTTAACGAATGTTAAAAACGAGGTCAGCTATTATCCAATTACCGTTAACATGTTTTGGGCTGCTTATCAAATACTCTTCTTAGCCGAAGGTTTTGTGGATAAGTAATAAGATTATGAAAAGAGAGGAGTACATTGCTGAAGAGAGAGTGATAAATAATTTATCGTGAAGTTAAACAACTCTCTCTTAAGATAAACGCTTAAGAATGTTAACGCTAGTAGGTTTAAGTCAAAGTAGACACAGTATCGAAGTATCTTTTACGTGTAAGTTTCTCTATAAGCCCCTTATAATCTAAGTAGTTTTAACTAGTTCTGTTTAACGAGTTTCAGACTTCTATCTGTATCATGCTCTCTCTAGCTAGAATTCTTAAAGGATGTCAATTAATTCATGACCTTTTATAACTTTTTAAGGGATAGCGGCTTATTAAAAACGGTAAGATTTTTTCACCCTCGGTAAAAATTTTCACGTGGTCTCATTTAATCTAGCTCAGTCATATTTATATTATGCTAAAGAGGTGAGTATCTAGTGAAAGTCACAGTAAGGAGAATAGGAGCTATCCGAGACGTTAGTTTTTCGTTGGACAAGACTACTGTTATAACTGGGAATAACGGCACTGGTAAAACCACTCTTCTCTTAACTCTATACGCATTAATCAACGCCTGGGCAAAGGAAGTTAAGATGAAGTCTTTACAAGTAGATGATAATTTCAAAAAGGCTTTATCATACACCTTCAAGAGGAGTATAGAAGAAACTTTCCGTTCTGACGTTAAGGAGATTATTAACGGAGAGGGTGAGGTAATCTTTGAGAGTGAGTTAGGAACTATGTCCGTAAAGATCACGAGAGAAGAAGTGAACGTGGGATTAGCCCTCAACAAAGACGTTAAGTTCGAAGTAAGGGAGGTGGAAAATAAGGATTTACCAGTAGGAGAGATCCAGGTTAACGTTAAAGGTACCACCATAGAACTAGTATACGGTAGTAATGGTAAAGAGAAATACCAATATTTCGACCTGCTCAAGGACTTATTGAAAGATGTGGAGGGTAACGCAGTGGTTAACTCCTTCTTAGACTTATTCTTTTTGGGCTTGAGACCAGCTGCTTTAGTTACTGAGGCTAAAGGTGAAGCGATTATCAGAGATAAAAAGGTGACTATCACGGATTTCGGCGTATTTATAGACGGTAAGAAGTACCCAGTTACTTCTCACGGTCTGAAGAGAATTGCTGAGATCGTGATTTCAAGCAAGAAAGGTGAACTAGTGCTTATCGACGATGCAGAGGTTTACCTTGACGAAGAGATGAAGAAAGTGTTAGTAGAGGAGGTAGTTAATAAGAAAAAAGTAATTATGACAACGAGGGATAAGTCCTTTTCCTCTATGTTCGACAACGTTGTAAACTTAAGCTAAGAGAAAAACTATCCATTATTGTTTAGGGTCAGAATTTGATAAAAGGGGAAGATGCAGATTACATTATTAACATTAAGGTATTCTTAAGCTCTTAACTATTGATAACAGTTTAGTTAATCTCGTGAAGACCGTGACAGAAGGTGAAAGCGTTCGGGAGGGGTTATCTCGAGCTGTTCTTTACCTAGAGTCACTTTAATATCGTAATTAAGTACTTTGACATCTTCCGACAGAATGTCTACGATAAGACCCGGTCTAGCAACTTTAATATCTTTAACAGATAAAGCCAACCATTCCCTTTCTATTTCTACATGACATTTGAATAAACGACTCTCCTGACACAGATTCTAACACAAGATTTTTAACGGTAGGTTGAGTCAAACTTTTCCTAATCTTTTCTAAGTCGTTAAGACTCTTCAAATAAGGGATAATAATTTCCTCAAGTTCCCTCATACTTAATTTAAATTATTTCAGTGGTTAAAAAAAAACTTCGGTCTCAGCTCAAAGTAAGCCTCCTCCAACATGTTATCTATGAATCGCTCATAATTCGTCTATCTCCCTTAATATACCTTAATTCACAAACTGCTGAGATACTGCAAAGCTATGCAAGTGTGTTCGCCCCAATTCCCTTTCTTGAGATAAATAATCTTTTTAACATAATACAAATCTCTAAAGATATAATTATTATATCTGTTTTTTGATTATCTCCAAATAACTTATAATCCTTGACTCAAAAGTAATTAAGTATGAGCGGGAGGATCGCTGACGAGATACTTAACAATCCTCAATTACTTTCAGCATTAGCTGAGAAAATTTATGAAAAGCTTAAGGACGAAATCGTGATAAAGAAGTTAGAAGAGAATAGCGAGAGTATAAAAGCCCTGCAGGAAGAGATTAGAAAACATTCAGAGGTAATTGCATCTTTACAACAAACTGTTAATCGACACACAGAGGCCATTGTGTCTCTTCAGCAAGCTGTTAAGTCTTTGCAGGAGGTTGTAGATAGGCATACAGAAGCAATCAAGTCTCTTCAAGAAGCTGTTAAGAAGCAAGGGGAAGCTATTGCGTCTCTTCAAGAGACTGTTAATCGACACACATTAGCCATTGAGGGGCTTCAAGAAGCTGTTAAGAAGCAAGGGGAAGCTATTGCGTCTCTTCAAGAGACTGTTAATCGACACACATTAGCCATTGAGGGGCTTCAAGAAGCTGTTAAGAAGCAAGGGGAAGCTATTGCGTCTCTTCA